>NZ_JAVFVX010000001.1:188848-209112 GCF_033441795.1 Streptomyces sp. ADMS
CTCGTCAGCGAGTCGACACGGCCCCTGCCGCCGGGGGCTGCGGCGTAGGCCTCGGCGGCTGTGAAATGGCCGTCCTCGCCGACCGCGCGGGCGAACTGCTGACTCCACAACTGGTACGCGAACTCCACGCCGCGCCGCCGGCTGCGGGACAACCGGCGCGCGTCGGTCCTCCACTCCGGTCTCCGCGCGGCACGGACATCAGCATGCGATCAACGACCGGGCACGCGATCATGGGAACGCCGGGCTCAGTGCGCGGTCGGCCCCCCTCGGGGCGGCGGTCCGGGCACGGCGGCCCGGGTACGCGCTGTCCAGCTTTCTTGGTGGTGTTGCCTGTGCGTCCGACAAGTGCCTCAGCGGAAGGCGGGAAGCGCGTCCGGACGGGGCCCGTCCCGCCGTTCGACGCCGCCCGGCCGGGACCGGCCCCGTCCGGGGACCCGCTGCTCACCGCGAAACTCTCGATCCCGGTGACCGTTCCCCGCTGCATACGCCGACAGCGACTGCTGAACAGGCTCACCACAGGGGCGAACGGTCCGCTGACTCTCGTCACCGGCCCGGCGGGCGCTGGCAAGACGACGCTCGTCGCGGCGTGGGCACGTACGGGAACGGCGCCCGGGCCTGTCGTCTGGGTGTCGCTGGACGGCGGCGACACCCCTGGCGTCTTCTGGGCGTACGTCCTGGAGGCCTACCGTCGCGCTCTTGTCGTACCGACCGGCGACATCGGAGCGCCGGCCGGTACGGCAAGCGTCGACCGCTCGCTGCTCGTGCGGCTGGCCGCGGCACTGGAGCGCTTGACCGAGCCGGTGGTGCTGGTACTCGACGATCTGGACCGGGTGCCCGGCCGCGAGGTGGCTTCGGGCCTGGAATTCCTGCTCGACCGTGCCGGGACGTGTCTGCGTCTGGTCGTGATCAGCAGAACCGACCCGCTGCTGCCGCTTCACCGCTACCGGGCCGAGAGCCGGCTGTACGAACTCCGTGGCGCCGACCTGGCGTTCACCCAGGCCGAGGCGGCCGCTCTGCTGCGCGGGCACGGGCTGGAGCAGGGGAGGGAAACCGTCGCCGCCCTCGTAAACCGCACGGAGGGCTGGGCCGCCGGGCTGCGGTTGTGCGCACTGGCCATGCAGGAGTCCGGAGCCCCGGAACGCTTCGTCCGGTCGTTCACCGCCTCCGAAAACGCCGTGGCCGACTACCTGCTGGCCGAGGTCCTCGAAGCCCAGCCCGCGGAGATCCAGGAGCTGCTCGTGCGGACCAGCATCCTGAACCGGGTGCACCCCGAGCTGGCCGACGTACTGACCGGGCGTGAGGACGCCGAGCGGATCCTGGCCCGGCTCGTTAGGGACAACGCCTTCGTCGAGCCGATCCCCGACACGCGGTGGTGCCGTTTCCACCCGCTGTTCTCCGCGGTGCTGCACGCGCACCTGCGCAGTGGGCGGCCAGGCCTCGAACCGGAACTGCACCACCTCGCGGCGCATTGGCTCGTTGAGACAGGCCAGGTCACCGAGGCCCTGGGCCATGCGGCCGAGGCCCGGGACTGGCAGTTCGTGGCCGCGGAGGCAGTCCGGCACCTCACGATCGGAGGTCTGTTCACCGGTCACGGCGCCGAGAGTATCGAGCGGATGCTCTCGCCCATGCCCGAGAACGGCCATGGAGCCGAACCGACTCTCGTCGCGGCGGCCCGCAGGCTGTCCTGTCACGACACCGAAGGCTGCCGCAGACACCTCGCGCGCGCCGAGCCCCACCTGCACGGCGAGGATGCCCGGCCCACGCCTGAGGCTCTCCTCCTGAGCACGCTGCTGAGGCTCCTGTCGCAACCGTGCGGGGAGGGGAACGGCGTGAGCGTGACGACGGCCGAGGACACGGCTCAGCGCGTGCGGGAACTGATGGCGCAGGTGCCGCGGTACCGGATCAAGGAGCATCCCGAGATCGAGGCTCTGCGCCGTTACGGTCTGGCGTGGAACCTTCTCGAGTCCGGGCACCTCGTCGCCGCACGGATGGCTTTCGAGGACGCGGTGCGCGGGTGTATGGCCGATGCCACGGACCTGGTGCGGCACGAGACCCTCGGCCGGCTGGCGTTGGTCGAGAGCATCTGCGGAGCGTTGACCGCGGCAGAGGACCACGCCCTGGGGTCGCTCGCCGTCGCCGACCAGTGCGGCATACCCGTGACCCGTGGTTCCGGGGCCGGGCACCTGGCGCTCGCCGCCGTCGCGTCCGAACGCGGCGACACCGGGCGAGCAGAAGACCATCTGGAGCGGGCCACCGCCTTCTCCGACATCGGCGACGACCCGGTCCTCACCACGGAACGGGCCGTCGTGCACGCCCGGGTGGAACTGGCGCGGGGCGCACGGGACGCCGCCCTGAAGGCTCTGGGCGCTGTGGACACCCTGTACCAGGACCGGCCGCCCCGCCCCCCGTGGGCCATCGAACGCCTGGCCGTCGCACGCTCCACCGTCGCCCTGGCGCGGGGAGACGCCGAGGCGGCGCTCACTGTCCTCGACTCCGTGGACTCCGGTGGTGAGTCACTCGCGGTCGCCCTGGCGCTCGGGCACCTCGCGTCGGGGCGCACCGACCGGGCCCTGCGGCTCGTGGCGACGACGGAGGGTTCCCCTGAGCTGGCTCTGCCGGATCTCGTACGTGTCCGGCTGCTGCGGGCTCACGTCGCCATGTCGAACGGTGACCGCGAGGCCGCGCGCCGTCTGCTGGCCAAGGCCCTGGACGCCGCCGCGCCCGAGCGGATGCGGCGGCCCTTCACCGAGGCCGGCCCGTGGCTCCCGTGGCTACGGCGGTTGCCGGCCGGTCCGGGCGGTCTGTCCTACGCCCATTCCTGGCTCACGAACGGGTCGACCGACCGGATGGTCCGCCCGTCCGGGGCCGAACCGCTGAGCGGGCGCGAACGGGAAGTGCTCGCGTGCGTGGCGCAGATGATGTCCACGCAGGAGATCGCCGCCGAACTCCACTTGTCCGTCAACACCGTCAAGACGCACCTGAAGAGCATCTACCGCAAACTCGGTGTGTCCCGCCGCCGTGCGGCGGTCGAGCGCGGACGAGAACTCCACTTCCTGTAGTTCCGGTTCCTCCGGTCACCTCTGAGGGGTGATCCCTGGCGCCCGTTCGCCAGGCAGCATGCGAGGAAGGGGTCCCGCGCGCACGAGAGGGCGGTACGGGCATGCGCTACGAGTTCCGTGTCACCGGTCATATCTCCGGGGCGCTGGCAAAGGCGTTCCCAGAGCTGACCAGGGAGACCGCTTCTCGGCAGACGGTGTTCTTCGGCTCGGTGACGGACGAGGCGCACCTGTACGGGTTGCTCGCGCGCTTCCAGGATCTCGGCCTGCGCGTCGACGAGATGCGCCGCCTGCCGGACCCGGAGGCGGGGGCGACGAGGAAGCCGCGATGACAGTCGCGACCAGGCACCCCGGGCCGACGGGCAGCGCACCGCGCGCCGCGCCCGCCAGGCAGCCTGTCGGGGCGTACCAGGAGCGGGTGCAGGTGGCCGGGTCGGGAGCGTCGGCACTCGTTGCCGGATCGTCCTGATGCCGGGCCGGGACGACGACGGTCCGCTGCCGCTCGGGGCCGGGGAGGACCGGGGATTCGGTCCTCGCCCCGTACGGTCGCCCGGCGCGTACGCCAACCTGGGGCCGGCGGGTCGTCGCCGGATGGCCTGCGGATTCCGGCATCTGGATCTGCCGCACCACCTGACGGGATGCCACCGCTGGGCACGCGTCGCCGGCATCGACGGCAGCCGACGCGACTTCTGCCTCAGGCACCTGCGGAACCGGGATGCCACGCCCCGGACCGAGACCATGACGCCCCGCCGCACACGCCCGCGCGTCCACGCGGGCGTGTGCGGCGGCTCGCCGGCCCTGGCCCTCGCCCACGTCTCACGGTGCCCTTGGCTGGGGTGCGCCGGCCCTGGCCCTCGCCCACGTCTCACGGTGCCCTCGGCTGGGGTGCGCCGGCCCTGGCCCACGTCTCACGGTGCCCTTGGCTGGGGTGCGCCGCCCCGCCCCGCCCCGCCCCGTCCCGGCACGGCACGGTGGGCGACCCGTAACCCGAGCCCGTGGACGACACACAGACGCAGTCGGATCCGGCGATCCCGGCGATCCGGTCGCCCGCCACCATTGATCACCCTTTCGGGGTGACGACGGACCGGTCGGCCGGGCGGAAGCCTGGTCGTGAGCGGCTGCCGACCGCGGCCGCACGAGAAACGGAGGTCCTGCCATGGCCACCACCACCCACCACCGCTCGGCCGGCGCCGAGGCAGCCGCCGGAGGGCTGACGGTCTTCGCCGCGGTGATGCTGTTCATCGCCGGTGTCCTCGACCTCTTCCGGGGCATCATGGCCATCGCCGAGGACGACGTCTTCGTCAGCACCCCCAACTACGTCTTCAAGTTCGACCTGACGAGCTGGGGCTGGATCCAGCTGGCGCTCGGGGCGATCGCCATGGGCGTGAGCATCGGCCTGTTCGCCACGGCCACCTGGGCGAGGGTGCTCGGAGTGGGCATCGCGGGGCTGCTGATCATCGCCAACTTCCTCTCCATCCCGTACTACCCCGTCTGGTCCATCACACTGATCGCCCTGTACGGGTTCGTCATCTGGGCGCTGTGCGTGGTCAGGAAGGAACCGGACACCCTGACCGACTGAGCCGAGGCGACGACAGTGACCGCGGCGGTTCGGCGCACCGACAGCGCTGAACCGACAGCGCTCGACCAACGGTGCTGAACCCCTGGCGGGAGTGACATGGACGGTCTCAACATCCTTCCGCTGGCCATCACCATGATGGCCGGACCCCAGATCATGTCGGCGTTCGTCTTCGTCACGACCCCGCGGCCGGTCCGTGTGTCGTCGGCCTTCCTGCTCGGTGTCGCCATCGCGGCCTCGACCGGCGTGGCGATCATGCTGGGCCTGGCCACATGGCTCGCGTCCTCCACCGACCTCGGAGACTCCGACGACAACGGATCGGCCGGTCAGGTCATCCAGTACATCCTCGTCGGACTGCTGATCGCCGCCGCGGTGAAGAACTGGCTGACGCGCGCCACGGCCGAACCGCCCAAGTGGCTCGGGACCCTGATGGCGGCCGGCCCCGGAAGAGCGTTCAAGACAGGTCTGCTCCTGATTCTCCTGATGCCCTCGGACCTCATGGTCATGGCGACCGTGGGTGTCCATCTTGCGCAGGCCGGAGCGAACTACGCGGAGGCGCTGCCCTTCATCGCGCTGACCGTACTGGTGGCCGCCCTGCCCCTGCTCGTTCTGCTGCTCTTCCGGCGACGGGCGGAGAGAGCCATGCCGGCGGTCCGGGACTGGATGAACTCCCACAGCTGGTTGGTCAACATCATCGTCTGTGTGATCTTCATCGTGCTCATCCTCACGTGACGCCGAGGACCCGCCGATCCTCACCCAGGACGGGTGAGGCGCCGGGGGGCGCGGCCACGCACCGTGGGGACAGGGAAAGACGTGGCCCTACCGGGGCGATATGGAAGGAAGGCACGAGGCATGTCCGAGACCCACCGCCAGATTCTGCCGATCCCCGATGTGCCCCGGCCGGGACCGATCACGTACGACGCCAGGGATCCGGGGACCTCCTTCCCGGCCATCCAGCCCCTCCGCCCTCCCGAGCAGGCACCGAACGTGATGCTGATCATGCTCGACGACGTCGGGTTCGGCGCTCCGAGCACCTTCGGCGGCCCCTGCGAGACCCCGGTCTTCGACCGTCTCGCCCAGAACGGCCTGCGCTACACCCGCTTCCACACGACCGCCCTGTGCTCGCCGACCCGTGCGGCGCTGCTGTCCGGCCGCAACCACCACTCCGTGGGCATGGGCGGCGTCACCGAGATCGCCACGTCGGCTCCGGGGTACAGCTCGATGCGCCCCAACACCAAGGCGCCGCTCGCCGAGATCCTCAAGCTCAACGGCTATTCGACGGCCCAGTTCGGAAAGTGCCACGAGGTTCCGGTGTGGCAGACGAGTCCGGCCGGTCCGTTCGACGCCTGGCCCACGGGCGGTGGCGGCTTCGAGTACTTCTACGGCTTCATCGGCGGCGAGACCAACCAGTACGAACCCGCGCTGTACGAGGGCACGTCGCCCGTCGACCCGCCGAAGACCCCCGAGGAGGGCTACCACCTCACCGAGGACCTGGCGGACCGGGCCATCGCGTGGGTCCGCCAGCAGAAGACCCTGATGCCGGACCGGCCGTTCTTCTGCTATTTCGTGCCGGGTGCCACGCACGCGCCGCACCATGTGCCCGCGGAGTGGTCCGACCGCTACCGGGGCCGCTTCGACCAGGGCTGGGACGCGATCCGGGAGGAGATCCTCGCCCGGCAGAAGGGCCTCGGGGTCGTGCCGGAGAACGCGGAGCTGACCCGGCGGCACGCGGAGATTCCCGCCTGGGACCAGGTTCCCGCGGAGGTCCGGCCCGTGCTCGCGCGGCAGATGGAGGTCTACGCCGGCTTCCTCACCCACACCGACCACCACATCGGCCGACTCGTCGCAGCCCTGGAGGGACTGGGAATCCTCGACGACACCCTCATGTACGTGATCACCGGTGACAACGGCGCCTCCGCCGAGGGCGGTCTGCGCGGCAGCTTCAACGAGGTGCTCGCCTTCAACGGCATGGCCGAGGTCGAGACACCGGAGTTCATGGCGGCCAGGATCGACAAGTTCGGCACCCCCGAGGCGTACAACCACTACGCGGTCGGCTGGGCGCACGCCATGGACACCCCGTACCAGTGGACCAAGCAGGTCGCCTCGCACTGGGGCGGCACCCGCAACGGCACCATCGTCCACTGGCCGGGCCGCATCCGGGCCACCGACGAGAACCGCGGTCAGTTCAGCCATGTCATCGACGTCGCCCCGACCGTCCTGGAAGCCGCCGGGATCCCCGAGCCGACCACGGTCAACGGGGTACAGCAGTCGCCGATGGAGGGCATCTCGATGCTCTACGGCTTCGACGACGCCGACGCGCCCGAGCGGCACGACCAGCAGTACTTCGAGATGTTCGGCAACCGCGGCATCTACCACAAGGGCTGGTCCGCCGTCACCAAGCACCGCACGCCGTGGGACGTCACGGGACAACAGGTGGCGTTCGACGACGACGTCTGGGAGCTGTACGACGGCTCCACCGACCCCACCCAGGCCCACGACCTGGCCGCCGAGATGCCGGACAAGCTGCATGAGCTCCAGCGGCTCTGGCTGATCGAGGCCGTCCGCCACAACGTCCTCCCCATGGACGACCGGACCGCCGAGCGGTTCAACGCCGAGATCGCGGGACGGCCCGAACTCATCAAGTCCGACCACCAGTTGCTGTACGGCGGCATGGGACGGCTCACCGAGAGCAGCCTGGTCAATGTCAAGAACAAGTCGTTCTCCGTCACCGCCGAGATCGCCTGCGCCGACAGCCCGATCGAGGGCGTCATCCTCGCCCAGGGCGGCAGCTTCGGCGGCTGGAGCCTGTACACCAGACACGGCCGGGCGAAGTTCGCGTACAACCTCTGTGCCCTGGAGACCGCGCAGGTCGAGGCCGACCGGCCGCTGCCCTCCGGAGAACACCAGGTACGCATGGAGTTCGCCTACGACGGTGGTGGCCTCGGCAAGGGCGGCACCGTGTCGTTGTACTACGACGGAGACAACGTGGGTGAGGGACGTGTCGAGCACACGCTGCCGTTCCTCTTCTCCGCCGACGAGACGGCCGACGTGGGTGTGGACACCGGCACCCCGGTCGCCCCCGACTACGAGAGCCCCGACGGCGCGTTCACCGGCGACATCCACTGGGTCCAGGTCGACACCGGACCGAACGACGCGGACCACTACATCCGGCCCGAGGACCGTATCCGCATCGCCATGGGACGTCAGTGACCCATGACGGCACACCGAGGAGAACCATCATGGACTATCCGCTGCTCAACGCGTTCCTGACCATCATGTGGGTCTTCCTGTGGGTGATGTGGTTCATGCTGCTCTTCCGCATCATCGGCGACATCTTCCGGGACGACTCGATGAACGGCTGGGGCAAGGCCGGCTGGTGTGTCTTCGTCGTCGCCCTGCCGTTCCTCGGCTGCTTCGTGTACCTCATCGCCCGGGGCAAGGGCATGGGCGAACGCCAGGTCCGCGCGGCACGAAGGAGCGAACAGGAATTCCGTACCTACGTGCGGGAGGCCGCCGGCACGAGCGAAGGAGCGCCCACCGGTCACGTCGACGAACTGTCGAGGCTCGCCGAACTCAAGAGCCACGGCGACATCACGGCCGGGGAGTACGAGCGCGCGAAGGAGAAGGTGCTCGCCGGCTGACGGAGTCCGAGGAAGGGGCACAGTCATGGACGTGGGACCTGTCGAGTACGTCGTCGTCGCTTTCCCCGGCAACCGCTTCCGGGGCGAGATCGCACCGGAGCTGAGGGCTCTCGTGGCGAACGGCACCGTGCGGATCCTCGATCTGACCTTCGTCGAGAAGGACACGGACGGCGTTGTCTCCTACGTCGAACTGGATGCTCTCGACCCCATGGAAGCATCGGTGTTCGACGACATCGAGGGTGAGGTCGGCGGACTGTTCAGCCAGGAGGCCTGGCTCGTACGGCCCCGGTGCCCGGCGATTCGCCACCCATGATGCCTCCGTAGCCTGTCCGAAGCTCGTCCGTGCGCTACCGCGCGGTGGATGAGGGCCCGGCGTCTTCCTCTTCGGGCAGCCCCTCACGCAAATGCGGCCGCGCGGCAGCGGCCTTCCGGTGCCAGGCGCCGTACCGGTTCGTGAGCACGACGGCGGACATTCCGTGCAGCAGGATGCTCAGCGCGACGGTGACCGCGATCACCCGGCCGAGAAGCTGAACCCCCGGGACGTGTTCCTCCACGACGAGAAGCCCGAAGACGAGGGAGGCGAGTCCGCGCGGTCCGAACCACCCGATGTAGGCGACCGTGGGAAGGGCCAGGCCGCTGCCGGCCAGGGACAGGGCGACGGGCAGCATCCGGACCACGGTGAGGCTCAGCACGGCGTACGTGACGATCCGCCAGTCGAGGTGCTCCAGCGCCGGACCGAGCAGGACGGCACCGAACACCAGGAAGCTCAGGGACGCGAGCAGTACCGCGAGACGCCCGGCGAGGTCGGGGGTGTTCTCGCCGACGCCCGGTGCGCCCGCTGTCGCGCTCTGCCGCAGGGAGACACCGAGGGCGAAGCCCGCCACCCAGGCCGCGATGAACCCGCTCCCGTCGACGGCGACCGCCAGGGTGTACGAGCCCGCGGCCACGGCGAGAACGAACACCTGTCGCCAGTCACCTCCGACCCAGCCTCTCTCGCACGACCAGCGCAACAGCCGGCCGCCGCCCCATCCCACGGCCAGACCCAGCGCGGTGCTGAGCACGAGCGCACGCCAGAAGACCCCGGCAGCTCCCTCCTCCGAAGCCGTGGTGCCGGGCAGAGCCGCGAGGAACAGCACGAAGAAGGGCAGCACCATCCCGTCGTTGAGGCCGCTCTCGACGTTGAGACCGCTGCGTACGAGGGAGGGGACGCGTGGGCTGGAGACCGCGGTCGTGCCCAGAGCCGCGTCGGTCGGGGCCAGGATCGCCCCGACCAGCGCCAGCTCCCACGCGGTCAGCCCCGGCAGCAGGGGCCACGCCAGCAGCCACCCGGCCCCGATGGTCAGCGGCAGCCCGATCCCCAGCAGCCGGCCGGGAAGGAATCCGCCGACGCGCAGGTCCCGTCGGCGTACGGAGATGGCGTCGGTCAGCAGGACCAGCGTCAGGGCCGCTTCGGCCAGGGTGAGCACCGGTCCCGCGTCGTGCTCCAGATCGAGAAGGCCGAGCCCGACCGGGCCGATGGCCACCCCGAGGCCGGTGAACACCATCGGCGCCGACACGGCGGTCGTGGACAGCCGCCGGGAGAACAGCGCGTACCCCGCTGTGACGGCGGCCACGGCCGCCCCGGTCCACGCACCGCCGCTCACCGCCCCTCCGCCGGTCCGTCGTCGCGGGCGCACCGGAACCCCTGGTTGCCGGTGCTGCTGTCGGGGGTGCTGGAACCGCGGGCGGCCACCCGGTAGCGGCGGCAGTAGGAGGCGTGGCACAGGTAGGACCCGCCGCGGATCACCCGCTGCACGCCGGTCGAGGGGCCGGGCGGGCCGTCCTCCGGGCTGCTCCGGTAGTAGGCGGGCGAGTACCAGTCCGCGCACCACTCCCAGACGTTGCCGCACATGTTGTGCAGGCCGTAACCGTTCGGGGGGTACGCGGTGACGGGCGCCGTGCCGTACCAGCCGTCCTCGACGGTGTTGTGGTCGGGGAAGCTGCCCTGCCACACGTTCATCCGGTGCTCACCGCCGGGCTCCAGGTCGTCACCCCAGGGGAACACGCGCTGTTCGAGGCCGCCACGCGCGGCGTACTCCCACTCCGCCTCGGTCGGCAGCCGCGTTCCCGCCCAGGCGGCGTAGGCCGTGGCGTCGTTCCACGAGACGTGGACGACCGGGTGCCCGGCGCGGTCGTGTACGTCGGATCCGTGACCCTCGGGGTGGCGCCACCATGCCCCGTGCACCTGTCGCCACCAGGGAGCCCCGGCGACCGCCCGGGTATCGGGACAGTCGTCCGGGAGAAGCCCGGCGAAGACGAACGACCAGCCGTACCGCTCGGCATCCGTGAGGTGCCCGGTCGCGTCGGCGAAGGACTGGAACTCCGCGTTGGTGACGGCCCATCGGTCGATCCAGAAGGGTGCGAGCCGTACCGGATGAACGGGCCACTCTCCGTCGTCGACCACGACCCACTCGTCTTCCGCGCCCATCAGGAACAGGCCGCCGGGAACGCGGACCATGCCGTCCGCCCGCGCGCCGGCCCGGGGCGCGGAGGGCACCGCCACGGTCACGTGCCGCGCGGACTCGTCCCGGGACGGAGCGCAACACCGTCCGTCTGATCTATTTTCCGACATTGATCACCAATCGGGGTCGACCGTGCCGACCTGCACATGATCGGACCCCGACACGTCCGCGCCCGGCATCGACACGATGTACCGCAATAGGCTGATTCATCCTGTGAGGCGCAGTCGTGGGCAGGCTTCCGCCCCGGGGCTCTTCCGCAGCTTCCGCCCCGGCTCTCCGCCTCCCCCGACCGGGCACTCCGGATGGCCCACCTCAGGATGCCGTGTCCCCGCCGGTCCGGAGCAATGGATACCGACGGCGACCACACAGGCCGCGTCCAGACCTGGAGGACGGATGACCAGCGCGTCGGAACCGCCGCGCCACCCTGCCCACGAGGGATCGTCGTCGGGTGGCAGGCCGCACGGGGGAGGCCCGGCCGGAATCGCACGGAGGGTGATCTCGGCGGTCCTGGTCGTCCTCGCCTGTGTCCTGGTCCCCGTGTCGGTACTGACCGTCTGGGTGCACGACATCGTCCTCGACACGGACCGTTACGTCGAGACGGTGGGACCGCTCGCCACCGACCCCGCGATCGAGGACGCCGCGCGCAACCGGATCGTCCAGGCCGTCGACGTACGGGTCGACGGCAAGCGAGCCACTGCCGAGATCGCGGCCTGGATGCAGTCGCAGGGCCTGCCGCCCCATGCCGCACAGGCGGTGAAGGGACTGGCCCCCCAGCTGGACGAGGCCGTGACCGGCGTCGCGGACAAGGCGGCGACGCGCTTCGTGGAGAGCGACAGGTTCGAGAAACTGTGGAACTCCGCCAACCGGGCCGCACATTCGACCGTGGTGCACGCGGGCGAGCCGGGCGCCGCTGCCCGGTCAGGCCGCCCGCAGCTCCTCCGCGGGTAGCCGGCCTGCCCGCACCGCGTCGACCAGGGCCTGGTGGTCACGCTCGTTCTGGTCGGCGTACGCCTCCGCGAAGGCGGCGAGCGCCCGGTCGAACGAGTTGCCGCTGCCCAGATAGGCGGCGATCGCGATGCGGTCGCCGGACCGCGCGTGCGCACGAGCCAGAGTGACTCCGCACACGTCGCCGAAGGCCCGCATGCCCCTCGGCCGCATCCTCTCCGGCATGGCGATGCCCTTCCAGTCGCGCAGCTGGCGGACGTAGAAGTCGCGCTGTTTGCCGTCGATCCCGTCCACCCGTTCCCAGCCGAGGAAGATGTCGCTCGTGGCCTGCATCAACCGCTGGCCGGAGACCACCCGCTCGCCCTGGTTGCTGTATCGGCTCGCACCGACGTGTACGGCGAGCACGGAGGCGTCGGCCTCTTTGGCCTGGAGGAAGAGCGGGTCCTGGCCGTCCCGGCCGAGCAGGAGGAAGATCCAGCATCGGGTGCCCACGCTGCCGACCCCGACCACCTTGCGGGCGACGTCCGCCAGTCGGTAGTCCTCCAGGAGCGTGCGCCGGTCGGAAGCCAGAGTGCGGCCGTACCGCTCGAGCAGGCCGCGGAACCGGCGCTCGAGAGCGCTGCGCTCGAGATCCGGCAGCAGGTCGCCGGCCGGGATGAGCAGCGGGGGATCCGCCGCGATCCTGGGCCGGCCGTCGATTGTCTCGGTGAGCTTGTCGAAGGCCTGCAGACTGTCCCGGGTGCGGGCCTTCGCCATGGCGTTGGCCAGGTTCCTCCGACCGCGCTTGTGGAGCCGGTCCGCGGCCAGGGACGCAAGGAGGTCCGCGTCGATCTTCGCGTACCAGACGTCGAGGTTGTCCGTCGCCGCGAAACGGATCATCGCCTCGCGGTACGAACGGACCGCGGAGTTCACGATGCGGGCGCGTTCGGCGTCGTCGAAGCCGTTCGCCCGGCCCGCGATGACGAGACTCGCCGACAGCCGCTTGACGTCCCACTCCCAGGGGCCCGGCAGTGTCTCGTCGAAGTCGTTGATGTCGAACATCAACTGTCTCTCCGGTGAGGCGAGCAGACGGAAGTTCAGGAGGTGCGCGTCCCCGCACAGCTGGGCCGTGATTCCCGAGCGCGGGCTGTCGGCCAGGTCGGACGCCATGATCGCGGCGGCGCCCCGGTAGAAGCGGAAAGGAGACTCCGTCATCCGGCCGTAGCGGATCGGGACGAGTTCGGGCACCCGGGCCGCGGACTGCGACTGAAGGATCGTCAGCGGGTCGGGCCGGTCAGGAGCCGGCCTGTACACGGCGTGGCCCGACCGCGGTGTGCGGCGCCGCGCTCCCTTGCCGAGAGCCGCGCGGTCCTCGGGCGTGGCGTGGGGCACAGCGCGCATCGCGGTGGTCGCGTTCTGGGACATCGAAGGCCCTCCTGCATGGTCCTGCGGCGGTGGGGAGGCCGACACCGGGCACGTCGGACAGAAGGACGGCTCCGTCCGTGACCTGCTGTCCGATGTCGGCCGCGCGGACACCGGTGCCGGGTGGGCACCCGCTCTCAGCCCTGAGACCCGCTCTCGGCATCGGCGACGGCGATGGCGATGCCGAGAGCCGTGGCGATGTTGCCCGCTGCCGTCATGACACGGGCGGTGCCCACGATGGGCGCGACGGCGACCAGGACGTCCTGCAACTGATCGGCGGTCAGGCCGGCCCGGAGAGCGGGGTCGATATGCGCCGCGTAGGAGATCGGCGGGGCATCCGAGGCGGCGAGCGCCGCGATACGCGTGAGTATGAGCATGTCCGGGGCCAGCCCGCACCGCTCGATCGAGTCGGCCGTCATGGCGGTGAGAGTGTCCAGGACAGGGGTTTCCGATGCAGTCGACATGTCGCATGCCCTCCTGCTGAGTCTCGACCCCGAGATTGATAGGAGGCGGAAGAAACCGAGTACCGCGAGTGCGGGGGGTCCTCTCAACCCTAGAACTCTTCCGGACCTCGCGCATGGGGCGCATGGTTCGCACGTCAAGGCGGTGCGGCAGGGTGACCTGGCCCGGGCCGTCGACCTCGGCGTGTGGGTGCTGACGAGGCCGGCTCCGTGTCCGACCGTGAGGATGTCCCAGCAGACACATGGCGACAGAATGGTCGTTGTCCACTCCTTTCTGGCGGATCGGAGACATCCATGAAGGACCTCAAGTTCGAGCAGAAGCGCTCACTGTCCCGGCACTTGCACCGGGCCGCACGAGAAAGGCCCCGGACTCTCCCCGACCTGGGAATTCCGGGGCCTTGGCCCTGATCAACACTGTGCCCTCGGCAGGATTCGAACCTGCGACACCGGCTTCAGGAGTGGGATCGAATCCTTACCCGGGGGTGCCTGGCGCTATCGCGCGGTGTTGTTTCCCCTGGTCAGAACCGCACGGCTAGCCACTTGATCCGGCTCATGCCGCCCTGTACCGGGCCGTCCGCTCACGCATCGCTCACGCGCTGCCGGCTGCTGAGCAGCGCGTGGGTCAGATCTGGCCGAGGTCGATCTCCACCGGGAAGGGGGCCGCTACCTTGAGGACGCCGGTGAACACGCCTCCGTCCAGGTAGGTCTTCGTCGCAGGGTCGAGAACGTAGGTGTACACGAGAGGAACGCCTGTCGCGGCCTGCTCGATCCGCCAGTAGAAGCCGATGCCTGCCTTGGCGTACTGGTCGACCTTCACGATCCGGTCGGTGGTCTCCGAGCCTGGCGACACCACCTCCGCGACCAGCAACACGTGCGCGGGGCGGGTGGGGGTGATGTCGATCGTGTCTGCGCGGTACACAACGACGTCCGGGCGGCGATTGGTGAGCGGGACGTCCTGCAGCCGGACGTCGAAGTCCGTGTCGGCGTTCCACTCCGGGCCCGCGGCGGTATCCAGGGCGTTCGCCAGAATCCGGGCCAGCCGGTTGTGCCGCTTGGACGCACTCGGACTCACGACGACCATCCCGTCCACGATCTCAATACCGGAGCACTGCTCCTCGGACCAGGACTCGTACTCCTCCGCCGTGATCTGCTCATGCATCCACGCCGGGGCTACCATCTCGGCCGTCATGAAGCACCTCCCGGACACTGTGCTGCGGGCCCGATCCCGCTGGAGTCAGCGTACTGTCTGCCGTCCGTCCGGCACGCTGAACTCGCAGACGACCCCGGTGATCAGCGAGAGCGCGGCGATCGTCCGCAGCGGATTCCGCAGGCACAGCATCCCGCAACGCCGCTTCCTTGATCGTCTAAGGCCAGCGGGTGTCGCGGGTCATCACGGTGAGGACGGGTGAGGCCGGTGAGGGCTGGCTTTGCCCGATGTCCCCGTACCCCCACGACCTGTAGAGCGCTTGGACCTTCCCGTCCCCGGCGGCCGGGTTGACCATGAGCGTCACGTACGGCTCGTTGCGCGTGGCGAGGAGGGCCCGGAGTCCGTGCCGGATGATGCTGATCCGTTCGGAGATATTTCGGAGATCAACTCTCCGTCCGCTCACGCACCGCTCACGCAAACGGCCCCGGACGAGGAGTCCGAGGCCGAATAGAGTGCCTCCCTGGGGAGGAAACTCCAGGTCAGCGGCGTACTGCGTTGTGCCCTCGGCAGGATTCGAACCTGCGACACCGGCTTTAGGAGAGCCGTGCTCTATCCCCTGAGCTACGAAGGCGGGGATGTGTGGGCAAATGTGTTGGAAAATCCGCCCGTACCGGGTGGGTCTCGCCCCGAGGGGCCCCGGACATCCACAGGGTGCCCCGCCGGAGCGGTGCACCGTGAACAGTCTAGCGGTTGTCGGTCGGGCGGCGGAGCGTGATGTGCTGCCTGTGCGCTGTGCATCGGGGGCCCGGTCGTGGCCGGCGTCTTGGGGGTGCGGTCCGGCCCGATGACCGGGCAGGTGGCTACCTGGTGCGGCGGGTGATCCCCAGGGCCACGGAGTTCCTGGCCCATGAGTATCCGATGTAGACGAGCAGGGCGCCGTCGGCGCCGTACGCAGGGATCCGGCGCAGGCGATGCGTTTCATCCAGGGTGGAGAAACTGGATTCACTGTCCTGGCGGAACCCGATGAGACGCTCCCCGGCTTCTGTCACTGGTGGAATGATTCGGAGATGCTCGGTCCTGTTGAACCTCATGCGCTTTGTTCTTGGATCCAACACTCGGTCTTCCCTGGTCTCATACACTGGAATCCTCTCGACATGTGGACCTTTCCGGCAGGGCATTTCCAGGATGTGGTAGAAGCGACTCTCCTCCCCCTCTCTGTATTCGACCTCCCGAACAGGGATCGGGTTGTACAGGGTTTTTCCCTCCACACTGATCAGTCGCTCGCAGGCGCGTCCTTCTGCAGCGTAGACATCGTGGACGCATTCTGTAGATTCATAGCGGTACTTTTTCAGGGGCTGAGGTTTGAGTCCGTCGTATTGGCGTGTGAAGATCAGGAGGCCCGCCCTGATCAGCGGGGATCGATGCACACCCCGCCAGGCTTTGTCGTAGACCACGGTGTGATTTCCTGGGGTGCGTGCGCGTATCTCCATGGCAAGCCGGAGCGCAACCCTTGCTTCTTCCTTGCGGTCTGGATCCAATACCTCGGACTGGTGTCGTGCGGTGTCCACGTTGAGGATGATTCGGCTGTGCGGCGAGCATTCGTCACGTACCGAGAAAGAGACGATTTTGTTGCCGTAGATTTCTCGGTCGCCGCCTTCCAGCTGGATTGTGGCGTCTGGATCGACCCGGTGGCGCTTCCGGTTTCCGGTTTTTTCGTCGAAGGTGAATTCCTCGGTCTGGCTCGAGGCCGGCCGTGCAACGGTTCCGTCACCCGTGATGACTTGACTGCGATGAGGGCGGACCAGGCTTCCCCGCCGTTTCCTTGCAAGCATTCCCTGCGCGAGTGCTTGGCTTATCCAGGCGTCGCGACTTGACTCTCGAAGGTCGTGGAGCGCGTCGAGCATCGTGACTCTGAAGTCGTGCCAGTGGTGGCGCTTCGGGCCGATCTCGGGCAAGCCGTCCGCTGCGACATTGCCGCGATGCTGGCGGACGCCCTCGCGAACGGTCTTCCACATGAGCTCTTCCTCGAAGTTGGCGCAGGCCTTTTCAGCGGTCTTGAAGATCGAGATCGAGGCGAGAAAGATCAAGTAGATGTATGGAGGGTATGCGGGGGGACGGCCCCGGTCCCCTGGCGCGCGCGTGGGGAGGACACGGTCGGCCACGTCGTACAGGTCGGGGTTGGCGACGAGGAGTCGGAGGGACTCCAGTTCGGACAGGGAGCGGGCAGAAGGACCGGGTGGTTCGGGGCGGCTGAGACTGAAGACGTCCTTGGGCACCGGGCCCATGATGTAGTCCGGTTTCCGTTTGGTCTTGGCCCTGGGCTTGGAGGCGGTGGTGCGCCGCTTTGTCGCGCCCATCAGTCTTCCTGGCCTGATGGCCGCCAGTTGTAGCCGGCGAGCGTGGCGGCGCGGTCCAGCGAGGTGAAACCGAGGCGCAGTGCGACCTCGGCGATCTGCCCAGTTTCCGCGTGGACCTTGGCGGCGAGCCAGCTGGAGACGTCCCGCGGCTTGGCGGACCGCCCATCTGGGGCGATTCCGCTGGCGCGCACAACCTCGCCGAATGTGGTGCAGATGCTGGACTGCATCCGGTGGGCGGGAGAGGTGCCGTTCGTGGTGAGGGTTTGAGGGCTGTCGGAACCGGACTGGCGTTGGACGTACCCAGCGCGCAGGCGGAGGACTTCCCGGCTCCATGGATCGTCGAGCGGACAGTAACGGGCGGTGATCCGGGCTGCTCCTGTGGCCCAGACCCGGGAGTGACCGAAGTCCAGATCGGTGGTGCCGGTCAGGCCGATCTCGCCGGTGTGGAGGCCGGACAACAGCAGACCGAGGACGGCGGCGTGCCTGGTCTGAGGCATCCCGCGCTCGGCGTAGAAGCGGAGCTGGTCGATGTCGGTGTCGGTAAGCGTGCCGACGGGCCGCGGTTGTGAGCGGGGGATCGCCGGGAGGTCCAGGAGGGGCGCGAGAGTGGTCAGTCCGAGCCTTCGGGCCTCCGCGAACAAGGCGTCGACCGATGACCGGCGGCCCCGGCGGGTGCTGTCGGCCGGGCAGGCGACCAACCGTCCTTGCCGGTCGTTCCCTGGCGCGTCAAGGAAGGCCTGAGCGACGGTGTCGGTGACGTCGTCGAGGTATTCGAGGCCGAGCGCGAGGACGAACCTGAGGAGCCGTTCCGATCCGGTGATGTAGGAATCCACCGTCTGCGGCCGGAGTACGCCGAGGGCTGCCTTCTCCTGCCACTGCCGGGCGACGGGACGAAGGGCCGCCCGCAGAGTGACCCTACGCACGACGACCTCCCCACGGGCCGAACTGGCTTTGCTGGTGCGGGAGTGTGAGCTGGGGAATCAGCGAAACGTATGGGGTACGGCGCGTTGGCACGCTACCGTGACTGGTGGCTCTCGCTCTGAGTGAGGGCACGCCAAAGCCCCCCTTTCTCGCGGTTCGAGCCGCGATAAGGCCTACGGGGTGACGGTGGAGGGTCCGGAGAGGCGTGATCCTTAGCCGGGGAAGCGCATCTCCGGACCCGAACTCATGCTTGGGGGGTCGACTGGCGGCTCCTCATCGAAGGGATGAACGTGGACATCCCCCTGCTGGACGCGTAGACATTGAGCCAGGTCGCCAAGCTCACCCGCCCCAGGTCCGCCAGGTGATAGGGATGATCGAGTTCGACGCTCGGAGCGCCTGTGTCGGCCCGAGCGCGAGCGCGTGTCTCGGCGAGGATGCTCAGAACGCCGTGGAGCTGCTGATGCAGTCTCGTGGCTTCGTCCGGCGTCATGTGGCGGACATACCTGAGCCAGAGCGGGTCAGCCAGGAGTTCGGTCGGGTCGTCGTCGTAGACCGGGACCTTTTGTTCGTCCTCCTGATCCCCGGTGTCGTGGGGAGACTCCTCGGTGGAGGGGTTCTGACGGTCCTCTGAACCGGGGCCTTCCTCCGTGGGAGGCTCCTCCGCCCGGGCGTTGTTCTCGCCGCCGGGATGTGACGAACTGTTGCTCTGGGAAGAGTCTGCGCGGTCTTCCCGGTGTGCCTCTCCGTCCGCTGGCGGTGAACTGGACGGTTCCTCGGGTGGACGTGGTGCCGCGTGTTCGTGCCAGCGTACGAACCCGTCGGGCTCCTCGATCAGAAGCCCGGACAGGATCATCAGTTCCATGAGCTTGTCGACCGACCGGCGGTGCGTGTCGCCGCCCCCGACCAGCATCATGAAGCGGGCGTGCAGGCCGTCGCGCAGTCCAGGGCCCGGGGCGAGCCTGTTGCGCGCGCTCTTGGTGAACCAGGTCTGATTCAACCCCTTGCGCAGTGCGGCTTTGCCGAGCTCGGCATCCTTTGCCCATGCCTCCGCCACCTGTATCGCTGTCCGGGTGGCGCTGTACATTCCCCTGCCCGGGGCCTTCGTAGCGAGGCCGCAGTACTCGAAGAAGGCCATCGTCAGCCCGACGCGCCCGGGGTCGAAACCGAGCTTCGCTTTGACGTCGTGCACCGAGAATGGCTGCGGCAGGATGCCGATCGTGCAGGCGACAGCGAGCTGCTCCAGCGCGACCATTCGGTTCGTGGGCAATTCCCGCGAGGACGCGGTTCCCGCAGTGGATCCCTGACCCGGCATCGCCCCTCCTGTGGCCGCTGCGCACAGACGGGCGCCTGGGCAGCGTAGGGCACGCCAGCGCAGTGATGCAGGGGAATCGATGACATTGCAGTGCAGCCCAACTCTTAATTGCTGAAGGGGCGTTGCTCCCCGTACGGCGCGACGGCGGGCCTTATGACATCGAACACGCATCGTGTAGGGAAACCCCGCAGGTGAGTTGCCCTGCCGGAGGCCGGTCGTAGCGATTGCCGGGGCGGCGCGGCAAGTTTTATGCGTCGCACCGCGACGGTTCCGGAGGGGCCCCTGCTGTGCAGGGGCCCCTCCGGGCACTCCGAGAGGTTCGGTGCCTCGTTCATCGATCTGGTTCATGCGCGTCTTCCTCGGAAATCACACTCCGTTACTTGCTATACAAGTAGCATCTTGGGGTGGGGGGCGCATCCGGAGTGCGCCTCGGTCACACTTATGCCGTGCCTGGAGGAATGAGACGTGCCAACAAGCCGAGCAGCTTCGTCGTCAACGGCGACTGGCCGCACGCAGTGATGGAGCCACATCGAGGTGCTCTCGTCGCGCAGGCTATAGCCCGAAAACTCGCCGACGTGATGGCGGAGCAGGAAATCAGCGCCAATGCCCTCGCGAAGAAGAGCGGTGTCAATCGACAGGTCATTACCAACGTACTCAACGGCACTGTCTGGCCCGACATTCTGACGATCGTAGACCTGGAGGGTGCCCTGCGTGTCCTGCTCTGGCCCGACCACACGCAGTGGAGGATCCCTGAGCCGGGCCAACCGGGCGACCATGCCGCCTCCGAGGAGGGAGCCCCTCGGCAGAGCCGCGACGGGGGCGGCTGACGCCCGGCCGGCGGTTGCATTGGTACAGAGATCGCCATTGGGCGCTCCGAAGTCCCGCCGATCCGATGGTGTCCCGCCGAGTGGTGTAGCCGATCAAGGTGTGGTTGTGCGCGGGCGGA
>NZ_JAVFVX010000200.1:0-6991 GCF_033441795.1 Streptomyces sp. ADMS
CCCCGCCGCCCCTACCCGTCCCATCCCGTTCCTGGGGGCTGCGCCCCCAGACCCCTGCTACGGCCCTGAACGGGCCTTGTCCTCAAGCGTCGGACGGGCTGGGGTGCCGGGCCTGGGTTGTGGATGCGGTGGGGGCTGGTGGGTGGGAGGGAAGCTCGGGCTGGACGGGCTTCGTTCTCAAGCGTCGGACGGGCTGGGGTGCCGGGCCTGGGTTGTAGATGCGATGGGCGCTGGTGGGTGGGAGAGAAGCTCGCGTTTTTGCGGATCGCCACGGGGACGGAGTGGGCGCGGGCGTACTACAGCGCCGTACGGATGTCGTCCGCGTGGGCGACGTACGCCACCGCGGCCGGCTTGAGTCCGTCGAATCGGGTGTTGTAGAGCTGCCGGGCCGCGGCCCAGGAGGCGTCCCCGGGGCTGATTAGCGGGCCGTCGAGGTCGCGGCCGAGGGCTGTCCGGTTGGCCGGGGCCGAGGTGCTCATCGCGGTGAGGGGTGCGTGCGGGTTGCTCCCGCCGCGCGGACGCCTCCCCCTTCGTGCCCGTGCACGCCGTCGTCGGCATCGCCGCCAGGGCGGCCATGCCGCCTCCGATGAACGTACGCCGCTGCATGGTGCTCCTCGGTTGCACGGTCGCCCCGATTTCTCGGTCACCGATTCCCCGATTCTCCGGTTTCCTGATTTCTCGGTTCCTTCGTTCGAGCCCGCGTTGGCTCCCGTCGAACGAGACAGGTTCCATGGATGGTGGGTACCCTCACCGGTCGTGTTCGCGGAGGAAGTGGAAGGGAATGTTCCGGAGGTTGTACGGCAGGAGCTTGCCGTCCGGGGGTGATCCCCGGGTCGGTACCTACACGTGTTCTCTCCGTAAGCGTTCCGTGACCTCACCGCACCGACCGCAGGGGTTCACCCGCCGTTCACTTACGCCCGTAGGTGGCTTCACCTGATCTGCCTACTTTCGGCCTTACCGGTGCTGCGTGTGCCCTCCTGGGCACCCTGGCGCCACCCATACTTCGCGACCTCGCACGCCGCCGGATTTCAGGACGGCGGCTCCTGGAAGGAACACCCGAAAGTGAAGCTTCAGCGCATGAACCGGCGGGCCCTCACCCTCGGTGCTCTCGCCGTCTCCGGCGCCCTGGCCCTGACGGCGTGCGGCTCCGACGACACCGGCACCGACACGGGCGCAGACGGCTCCTCCACCGCCGCCAACAGCTCCATCAAGTGCGACGGCGCCAAGGGCCAGCTGCTGGCCGACGGCTCCTCCGCGCAGAAGAACGCGATCGACGCCTGGGTCAAGGCCTTCACGGCCGCCTGCCCCGGTGTGCAGATCAACTACAAGGGCGGCGGCTCGGGCGCCGGTATCACCGCGTTCACGCAGGGCACGGTCGCTTTCGCCGGCTCCGACTCGGCGCTCAAGCCCGAAGAGGTCACCGCCTCCAAGGAGGTCTGCACCGGCGGCCAGGGCATCGACCTTCCGATGGTCGGCGGCCCGGTCGCGGTCGGCTTCAACGTCCCGGGTGTCACGGACCTCGTCCTGGACGCGCCCACCCTCGCCAAGATCTTCGACAGCAAGATCAAGAACTGGGACGACGCCGCGATCAAGGCGCTGAACCCGACCGCGACGCTGCCGAACCTGAAGATCCAGCCGTTCCACCGCTCGGACGAGTCCGGCACCACGGACAACTTCACCAAGTACCTGATCGCCGCGGCCCCGGACAACTGGAAGTACGAGGGCGGCAAGGCCTGGCAGGCCGAGGGCGGCCAGTCCGCTCCGCAGTCCTCGGGTGTCGCCCAGCAGGTCAAGGCGACCGAGGGTGCCATCGGCTACTTCGAGCTGTCGTACGCCAAGGACATGAGCACGGTGTCCCTCGACACCGGCGCCGCCACCCCGGTCAAGGCCACCATCGACAACGCCACGAAGGCCATCGCGGACGCCAAGGTCGTCGGCACCGGCGCCGACCAGGCGCTCGAGCTGAACTACACCACCAAGGCCGACGGCGCGTACCCGATGGTCCTCGTCACGTACGAGATCATCTGCGACAAGGGCAACAAGGCGGACACCCTGCCCGCCACCAAGGCGTTCCTTCGCTACATCGCCAGCGAGGAGGGGCAGGAGATCCTCACGGAGAACGACTACGCCCCGATGCCCGATGACATCATCGCCAAGGTTCGTACCACCGTCGAGAGCCTGAGCTGACCTGAGTGTGCGGCCCGGTCCCCTCACCGGACCGGGCCGCACCGTCCGGTGCACCGCCGCCAGGAGCCGCACCCCGGGTGCGGCCCCGCAGACCGGAGAACCCGATGGACATATCCACCAAGAGCGCAGACACCTCACCCCCTGTCCCCCAGCCCACCGTGGTCGAGCAGAAGCGTGCCGCCCGCGGTGCCACCCGACCCGGTGACCGGATCTTCCTCGGTCTCTCCCGTGGCTCGGGCATCCTGCTGCTGGCGATCATGGCCGCGATCGCGGTCTTCCTGACCTACCGCGCGGCCATCGCCATCAGCAAGGACGAGGCCAACTTCCTCACCACCTTCGAGTGGAACACCGGGCTCAACCCGCCGACCTTCGGCATCGCCGTCCTGGCCTTCGGCACGATCGTCTCCTCGATCGTCGCCATGGTCATCGCGGTCCCGGTCGCGGTCGCCATCGCCCTGTTCCTCACGCACTACGCCCCGCGCAGGCTCAGCGGCCCCATCTCGTACGTGATCGACCTGCTCGCCGCCGTACCGTCCATCGTGTACGGCCTGTGGGGCGCCCTGATCCTCGTACCGAACATGAACGGCCTCTTCGGCTGGCTGAACGACTACCTCGGCTGGACCGGAATCTTCTCCTGGGAAGAGGGCGCGCCGCGCTCGATGCTGACCGTGGGCATCCTGCTCGCGGTCATGATCCTGCCGGTCATCACCAACGTCAGCCGTGAGGTGTTCCGGCAGACCCCGCGCATGAACGAGGAGGCCGCACTGGCCCTCGGCGCCACGCGCTGGGAGGTCGTCCGTATTGCTGTGCTGCCGTTCGGCCGCTCCGGTGTGATCTCCGCGTCGATGCTCGGCCTCGGCCGCGCACTGGGCGAGACGATGGCCGTCGCCACCGTCCTCTCCCCGAGCTTCCTCATCCAGGCAAGCCTGCTCGACCCGGGCGGCGGCACCTTCGCGCAGAACATCGCCGCCAAGTTCGGTGAGGCGAACGAGTTCGGCCGTGACGCGCTCATCGCCTCCGGTCTGGTCCTGTTCGTCATCACCTTGGTGGTCAACGGTGCGGCCCGCGCGATCATCGCCCGCCGCGCCGAGTACTCGGGGGCCAACGCATGAGCACCGTCGTAGCCGACAAGCGTCCCGGTTCCCTGCAGGGCGCCCGCCTCCCCAAGTGGTTCCCCTATGCCCTCGCCGGCGGGTCCGTCGCGCTCGGGGTCGGCATCAGTTTCGCCGCCGGCCTGGACAGCAGTGTCCAGTGGGGCCTGATCGCCGCGATCCTCTTCGTCGTCGGTACGTATGTCATCGCCACGCGCGTCGAGGGCAAGCGTCAGGCCAAGGACCGCATCGCGACCTCGCTCGTCTGGGTCGCCTTCCTGCTCGCCGTGGTACCGCTGGTCTCCCTGGTGTGGACGACCGTCGCCCGCGGTGTGAAGGTCCTCGACGTCTACTTCCTGACCCATTCGATGGGTGTGGTCGCCAACAGTGAGCCGGGCGGTGGTATCTACCACGCCATCATCGGCAGCCTTGAGCAGGTCGGTCTGGCCACCGCGATGGGCGCGCCGATCGGCGTACTCACCGCGATCTACCTCGTGGAGTACGGGCGCGGCAAGCTGGCCAAGGCCGTCACGTTCTTCGTGGACGTCATGACGGGCATCCCGTCGATCGTCGCGGGCCTCTTCATCCTCAGCATCATGCTGCAGTTCGACATGCAGCCGTTCGGCTTCGCCGGCTCGCTGGCCCTGGCCATCCTGATGATGCCGGTGGTCGTCCGTTCGACGGAGGAGATGCTGAAGCTCGTACCGAACGAGCTGCGCGAGGCGTCCCTGGCGCTCGGCATCCCGAAGTGGCGCACCATCCTGAAGGTGGTCCTGCCGACCGCCCTCGGCGGCATCACCACCGGCATTATGCTGGCGGTCGCCCGTATCGCGGGCGAGACGGCACCGGTGCTGCTCCTGGTCTTCGGCAACCCCTTCATCAACAACAACCCGTTCGAGGGTGCGCAGGCCTCGCTGCCGCTGTACATCTATCAGCAGTACGCGAACAGTGGTGGTGCGGAGGCGTCGTACGACCGCGCCTGGGCGGCGTCGCTCACGCTGATCGCCTTCGTGATGATCCTCAACCTCGGAGCTCGCGGTATCGCCCGCTGGAAGGCCCCGAAGACAGGTCGCTGACGCGGCCATACGACAGCGACCAGAAGTCGGCCGTGGCCGGCAGCCCCCTCGAAAGAAGCAGTGATACCCATGGCCAAGCGAATCGACGTAAGCGGCCTCAGCGCCTACTACGGCTCCTTCCGCGCGATCGAGGACATCTCGATGACGGTCGAGCCGCGCTCGGTGACGGCCTTCATCGGCCCCTCCGGCTGCGGCAAGTCAACCTTCCTGCGCACCCTGAACCGCATGCACGAGGTCACGCCCGGCGGGCGCGTCGACGGCAAGGTCATGCTGGACGACGAGAACCTGTACGGCGCCGGGGTCGACCCGGTGGCGGTCCGGCGTGAGGTCGGCATGGTGTTCCAGCGGCCGAACCCCTTCCCGACGATGTCGGTCTACGACAACGTGGCGGCGGGGCTGCGGCTGAACGGCTCGTACAAGAAGTCCGAGCTGAGCGACGTCGTGGAGAAGTCGCTGAAGGGCGCGAACCTCTGGAACGAGGTCAAGGACCGTCTGAACAAGCCCGGTTCGGGCCTGTCGGGCGGTCAGCAGCAGCGGCTGTGCATCGCGCGGGCGATCGCCGTCGAGCCCAAGGTGCTGCTGATGGACGAGCCCTGCTCGGCCCTCGACCCGATCTCGACGCTGGCGATCGAGGACCTGATCGGTGAGCTGAAGGAACGGTTCACGATCGTCATCGTGACGCACAACATGCAGCAGGCGGCGCGTGTCTCGGACCGTACGGCGTTCTTCAACCTCGCGGCGGTCGGCCAGCCCGGCAAGCTGATCGAGATCGACGACACGGAGCGCATCTTCTCCAACCCGTCGGTCCAGGCGACGGAGGACTACATCTCGGGTCGCTTCGGCTGAGCCGAGGTCGCCCGCAGGTCCCCCGCATACCCCTCGCGGTGCTGCATGGCGGTGCCACCGCGAGGTCGAATAGGGCCCGCCTCCGGGGTTTCCCGGGGGCGGGCCCGTTCATGTCAGCGGCCGACGCCGGACGAGGTGGCGGTTCTGACCAGCTCGGCCGCGTCCGCCGGGCGGATGAAGCCGGAGGCGACGCCCTTTGCCGTACTGGCCGCCCACTTCGCGACGAACGCGGCGTGGGTGGGGTACAGGGCTGTCAGCTTCTCGGTGCTGAAGGGGACGGTCGTACCGAACAGGAAGCAGAACGACTGCCCGGACTGCCCGAGACCGGACAGCGTGGCGAGCGGTACGTCGACCGCCGGGGTGCGGACACCGCCGCTGACGTTGCCGTGGGCGTCGAGGACGAAGGCGGGTACGGAGCCGGAGGTGTCCACCTGGAGGCGGGGTGCCCTGGCCGGGGGGACGCCGGTGGTCGCCCAGCGGTTCAGCGCGTACTGGGCGGTGTCGAGCACGTAGTGCGCCTGGCCGGTGTTGATCGGCGAGGCGCAGCCGGGCCGGGTCGGCGGGGTGAGCAGGGCGTTCAGGTTCTCCAGGCCCGCCGCGCCGCTGCCGTCGTCACGGGGACCGATGGCGAGGTAGGCGTCGGCGTGCGCGGTTCCGGCCACCTCCCAGAGCCGGAGGCGGGGGGTGTCGTCCTGCCGGGCCGCCAGGGAACCGAGCGCCAGCAGGTCGTTCTCGGCCTGTACGACGAGCACCGGCGCGTCGAGATCGGTGCGGAGGCGGACGACGGCGGGGGTGGGGATGTCACCCTGGGGCGCTTGTGACAGGGGGGCACCGATGTCGCGCCGGCTGTGGACGAGGAAACCGTCGTACACGGAGGCCAGGGGGTGGATCGCGTTGATGTACGTGGTGAGGCGGAACGCGGACTGCGACTCGCCGTTGGCCAGCACGGTGCGGGGGCGCAGGCCGTCGAGGACGGTGGCGGCGGAGTCCCGTACGGCCTGACCGGCCTGTGAGTAGATGTCGTACGAGTAGCTGTCACCGGGGTGGGAGAGGGCCGCGTAACGGACCGGGTCGGCGGCCCTGGTGGCGTTCGCTCCGACGGACTGTGCGGAGACACCGACCCAGGCGAAGCCTTCCCGGATCAGCTCGTTGTGGGTGTAGACCCACTCCGGGGAGGCGTCGACGCCACTGCTGACGTTCAGCCACTCCACGACGACGGTGCCGTTGAACCGGGCGGGGTCGGCGGGGCGGTTCACGACGATGCGGGTGGTGTACGGGGCGGTGCTCGCGGGGGTGACCTGCCAGCGGCCGTCGGGGGTCAGGGGAGCTGTGGGGGCGTAGGAGGCGGCGGTGCCGGTGAGGAAGTACTCGGACTGCCGGTATCCGACGGTGGAGAGGTCGAACGTCGTTCCGTAGAAGACGGGGGAGCCGTTTCCGCCGGTCACCGGGCCGGTGACGGTTGGGGGTGCGGCTGCGGCTGCGTGTGTCGCGGCGGCTGTGGGGGTGGCCGCGAGCAGCAGGAGGGGGACCGTGGCCGCCAGTGCGAGGCATCGGCGGACCAGTCGCCTCCACGTTAACTTCATGCACATGACATCTCCCGGGTTGAACCCAGGGGCGGGGCGCCTGGGTCGAATGCCCAGACGGTAACTGCGTTAGGCGGCTCTGTAAATGCGGTTCTCGGTTTTCGTGGAGGACGTGCTCGCGTGCGTTCGGGACGGTGAGCCAGGAAGGCGCCCCGGGGTGGTGTCCCGCCATGTGTCCGCCATGTGGTGCAGCGGATCGAGGCGCCGG
>NZ_JAVFVX010000201.1:0-6910 GCF_033441795.1 Streptomyces sp. ADMS
CCGTCGGCCCGGGGCGGGAGGTCGTTGCGCGGCGGGTGAGGGGGTCCGGGGTGGGGGCGGCCGGAGTGCCGGGGCGGTCTGGCGAGTCCGTCGGTCCCGGGCGGGTGGTCGCTCCGCGGAACGTGAGCGGGGCCGGGGTGGGGGCCGACGGTGGTGTGGGGCGGGTGGTCGCCGCGCGCAGTGCGAGCCGGTTCGGGGCGGCGGCCGACGGGGGAGCGGTGGGCTCCGGGGGTGCCGGAAGAGGGAGGGGCCGGTCCGGGACCGGCTGACCGGTGGAGATCAGCTGCGCCGGGACCAGTACGACGACCCGGGTGCCCCCGAACGACGAGGGCCGCAGCTCGACCTGGAGGCCCAGGTTGGCGGCGAGCCGGGCCACGACGTACAGGCCGAGCCGGGCGTCGTCGGCGCGGGACATCACGTCCATGCGGGGCGGGTTGGCCATCAGCTCGTTGGCCTCGGCGTACTGCTCGGGGTCCATGCCCATGCCCCGGTCCTCGATCTCGATCGCGACACCGCGCCCCACCTGGGAGGCGGTCACCTCGACCGGGGTCGGCGGCCGGGAGAACGAGACCGCGTTCTCCATGAGTTCCGCGAGCAGATGCACCATGGGGCCGACGGCACGCTCCGACAGCCAGGTCTCGCCGTCCGTGTCGATCCGGATGCGCCGATAGTCCTGCACCTCGCCCTGGGCGGAACGCAGGATGTCCAGCAGCAGGACGGGTCTGCGCCAGCGCCGCTGCGGTGTTCCGCTGCCGAGGATCACCAGGTTCTCCTCGTAGCGGCGCAGCCGGGCCGCCAGGTGGTCGAGGTCGAAGAGCCCTTCCAGGACCTCGGGGTCCTCGTGCCGCCGCTGCATCTCGCCGAGACGTTTCAGCTGCATGCCGATCAGCAACTGCGTGCGCCGGGCGATGCGTTGCAACAGCCGCTCGAAGCCGCGGTACAGCTCGATCTCCCGCACCGCGGTCTCCAGGGCCGAGCCGCGGGCCTGGTTGAGAGCCTGGCCGAGCTGGCCGAGTTCGTCGTCGCCGTGCCGGATCTCGGGCAGTTCCGCGTCGGTGTCGACCTTCTCGCCCTTGCGCAGCCGCTCCACGATGTCCGGCAGCAGCTTCTGGAATTCGAGGGCCTCGTCGCGCAGGTCGAAGATCCTTCGGCGCAGGATTCCGGTGAGGCGCAGCGAGAGGACCAGCATCAGCAGCACGACCGCCGTGCTCAGGGCAGTGTTGACCATCATGTCGGTCATCAGGTCGTCGAGTTCGTCCTCGGTGGCGGCGACGAGGACGTCGGAGTAGGCGTTGCCGGCCTGCATCAGCTTGGGTGTCATCCCGGCGAGGCTCTGCTGCCACTCCTTGCCGAGCCTGGCGGGGACGGGGGTCCGGCCGCTGTCGTCGGCGTCCTCGGTGTTGAGGAGGCTCCGCTCGACCGAGGCCTTCCGTTTCCAGTCTGCGCCGGACAGCACGGCCCGGTAGGCCTCGGCGCGGGCGTCGGGCAGCTGCGGAACGACCTTGTTGCCGTACACGTGTTCCTGGTTGCCGATCAGCTGGGCGAGCTGGAAGCGCTGCTCACCGGTGAGCCGGCCGCTCGCCACTCCGGCGGTGATGATCGCGTCCTCGCGCGAGATCATCTCCAGGCCCCACTGCGCGTCGAGCGCCGGTCGGGTGAGGTCGGCCGTCTCGCCGACCCCGACGTTGCTGAAGTCGTCGAAGAGCTGCATGTTCGACGCGATCACGGCGGTGTACGCGTCGAACGTCTGCTGCTGGTCGGCGGACCGCCGGTCCACGGCGTCCCGGAAGCCGGGCAGCTCCTTCAGGCCGCGGGTGACCTCCTGGAAGGCCCCGGTGAGCGCGCGCGGGGCACTACCGACCGCGTCGAGGCTCCGTACGGACTTGTCGGTGAGCTCGCGCTGACGCGTCAGTTCGGCCTGGTCGGCCTTGGGGTCCGCGAGCACCGCCGCGCTGAGCCGTCGCTCGGCCTGGAGGCTGAAGAAGACGGTGACGAGCGGTCCGCCGAAGCGTTTCCCCTGCTCGTTGCGGTCATGGACGGTCCGCCAGTCGCCGTAGAGATGGGACGAGTTCGTCGCGCCCAGCGCCACCAGGGCGAGACAGGGCACCAGGGCCAGGATGAGGAGGATCGTCCGGAGCGACAACTGGCGCTTCGGAGCCCGGTCCTGCTGCTGTTGCGCCGTGCGTGCGTGGAGTGCCACAGAGGTTCCCGGCCTGTGAGTGCTGGCGGACTGTCCGAAAAGAAGGGGTCCGCGCCATGACAGGGGGGAGCCTACCGATTCACGAATTCATCACAACAGTTGTTCCGGTGAATGGGAGCGACTCGTTATTCGGCGGCGAAATGGAATCCTTCACACCGGTTTCGCGCACCCCACCGGCTGTTCTCCGCCCAGTTGCACGTAAAGGGCGGTCGAGGGCGGGCAGTTGACGCGTCTGCCGACGGCCTCGGTCACCTTGTACTCCGGTTTCCTCTCGCCCTTCCCGTCGCACGCCGTCTCGCGCACCTCCCCCTGCCCGGTGCTGTACACGCAGTCGCCGACGATCGTGCGCGGCCCTCCGCCGCCGCCCGGGTCGCCGGGGTGCGGGGCCTGGAGGTTGCGCATACAGGAGTAGCCCTGCGGGACGGCCCCGTCGCCGTCCTCGTCGGCGGCGGGACGCTGTTCGCTGATGTGCAGCACGAAGTCGGTGGTCGCCGGGCACGACGGACCCTTGCTCACCTTGCCGTCGTACCGGGCCACGACCCGGGCCGCCGCCCGCTCGCTGGTGCAGGGCACCTCGGTGAAACGGGTGGTGCCGAAGGAGCTGCACTCGTCGATGGAGAGGAAGACGGTGCCGTAGCCGGTGGGCCGGGGCGGCGCGGGCCCCTGGTCGACCGCCGTACCCTCGGCGACCCCGGACGTCCCCTCGGCGGAGCCGTCCGCCGAACTGCCCGCCGGCGCCCCTGACGACAGCCGGCACCCGGTCCCCGTGAACACCGCGACCAGTATCAGCAGCGCGCAGACGGCCACCCGCACGCACACCACTTCCACGGAACGTTCTTCGCGCATCGCATCCCCCCGAGTACCCCGCACAGCGTGACCCGCGCCGCCAGGGTCACGCCGGAAGTCCGGTGGATTTGCGTCTATTGGGGGTGGTGCGCCGGGTGTGTGACGTACGTCGGGTACGTCTCTTTGCCTCGTGCTGCTAGTACGACAGTCCGTGACCGATCGGATACAGCACCCGCGTCGGATCGTCCGCGCTCAGCACCGGCACCGGCAGCCTCCCGCGCGGTCCGACCCGCCCCGCGATCACCCGTGCGGCGGCCCGGAGTTCGACGTCGGTCCAGGAGTAGGAGGCCAAATAGGCCTGTACGGCAGGCAGTTGGGCCACGTCGTACGGGTTACGGACGGCGACGCAGACCACGGGCCGTCCGGTGGCGAGGAGCTGGGTGACGAGGGTCCGCTGACTGCTTGTGCTGTTGAGGTTGTACGTCCCGACGACCACCGCGTCCACCTCCCCGGCGGCGGCGACCGCCCGGGCGATGACGGCGGCGGAGGGCCCGGTGCCGGTCGACAGGGCGGTGGCGGTGAACCCCAGTTCGGTGAGGGCGTTCGCCAGCACGGTGGTGGGCGGCCCGGTGGTGCCGGACGGGGAGGCGGGGTCGGCCCCGACGACGAGCACCCTCTTCTGGGTCACCCGGGAAAGAGGCAGCAGTTGCCGCTCGTTGACGAGCAGGGTGGTGGTCCGCTCGGCGATCCGGTCGGCGGCCAGGAGATGTGCGCGGACTCCGACGGCCCGGTCGACGCCCTCATGGGTGACGTACGGACGGTCGAGCAGCCCGAGCCGTTTCTTGAGCCGCAGCACGCGCAGGATCGACTCGTCGAGCCGTGCCTCGGTCAGCTCCCCCTGTCGCACGGCCGTCAGGACGGCGTTCCAGGCGATGTCGATCGACGGCGGGTTGAGCAGCTGGTCGACCCCGGCTCTGAGGGCGAGCACCGGGACGCGGTCGTCCCCGTACTTCTCCCGTACGCCCTGCATCCCCAGCGAGTCGGTGACCACGACCCCGTCGTAACCGAGTTGTTCACGCAGGATGCCGGTGAGGATCGGGCGGGAGAGGGTGGCGGGGTCGCCGGAGTCGTCGAGGGCCGGGACCATGATGTGCGCGGTCATGATCGAGTCGATGCCGGCCCGGATGGCGGCGCGGAACGGCGGCGCGTCGATGCTGCTCCACTGCTCGCGCGTGTGCTCGATGACGGGGAACCCGTAGTGGCTGTCGACGGCGGTGTCCCCGTGCCCCGGGAAGTGCTTGGCGGTGGCGGCGACGGAGGACCGCTGGTACCCGCTGACCTGCGCGGCGACCAGCCCGGCGACGGCCTTCGGATCGGCGCCGAACGACCGTACGCCGATCACCGGGTTGGCCGGGTTGACGTTCACGTCGGCGACCGGCGCGTAGTCCTGGCGGATGCCGAGGGCGCGCAGCTCGGCGCCGCCGATACGGCCGGCGGTCAGCGCGTCGGTGCGTGAGCCGCCCGCGCCGAGGGCCATGGCCCCGGGGAGGAGGGTGGCCGGTCTGCCGACGCGGGCGACGATCCCGTGCTCCTGGTCGGTGGAGACGAGGACGGGCAGCCCGCGGGGAAGTGCGAGGGAGGCTTCCTGGATGCCGTTGCTCAGGTCGGCGATCTGATGCGGATCGCGGGTGTTGTGCGCCCAGGAGAAGTAGATGATGCCGCCGACCCGGTACCTGGCGATCAGTTCGGCCGCCGTCCGTACGCCGATCTCCTTGAGGTTGGCGTCGATGTCGGCCTGGTCGGGTGCGGTGGCGGAGTGCCCGTACACCCGCATGACGAACAGCTGACCGACCTTCTCCTCCAGGCTCATCCGGGAGATGAGCCCGCGCAGGCGCGCGTCACCGTCGTACGGATGTGCCTCGCCCCCGAGGGTGAGCGCGGCGCCGGTGCCCGCGGTAGCGGCGAGGAGAGCGCGTCTGGAAGGGCGGGCACTGGTCCCGTTGGGCTCAGCTGGGTCGCGCACGGGGGCGCTCCTTCCCCTGTGAAGGAAACTTCCGAGAGGTCACGAGTAGCCGGAAGGTTTCTTCCGGTCAATGGTGCGCACACTAACGCGAGATGGCCGGTTGTCCCCGGAAGGGGGGCCGTCACCGGCGCATCGGAGGGGGGCGCGCCGGTGACGGCTCGCTGCCGGCCGCAGGCGGTTGGAGAGGGTGGGTCAGCGATCGCAGCCAGCAGCGAGGCCGACACCGCGCAGCGGTGACTCATCCGGCAGTCGTGCCGGTTGGACGGGGCGGGGCGGGGGTGGGTTCCCGGCTGCCGGCAGATTCTCGGGAAACTGGCACAGGGCGGCACCTGCGACCCCAGGACGCACAGGAAGTTGGACGGCCGCGGGCCAGGCACACATCTACCGGCCCGAGGCCCCCGACCGGGCGCTCAGGTCCGTGGCACGGTTCCTGGTGTGGATGCACGTGGGGGAGCGACGACAAGCCACGACGGCGCCGCTGCGGACCGGCAACCTCGCGGCACCTCCAGCGGAGCGCTCAGCGTTCATGGTCCATTTCGCGGACGTTCCGACGCGTGAGGCGCGGGCCGGGCGAGCATGGTGCCATGGCCGTCGTAGAGATTCCCGGTTCCAAGTCCATCACCGCGCGCGCTCTCTTCCTCGCCGCGGCCGCCGACGGGGTCACCACCCTCGTGCGCCCCCTGCGCTCGGACGACACGGAGGGCTTCGCCGAGGGCCTGGTCCGTCTCGGCTACCGGGTCGGCCGGACCCCCGGCGCCTGGCAGATCGACGGCCGCCCGCAGGGCCCGGCGGCCACCGAGGCCGACGTCCACTGCCGCGACGGCGCCACGACCGCCCGCTTCCTCCCGGCCCTCGCCGCCGCCGGCCACGGCACCTACCGCTTCGACGCCTCCCCCCAGATGCGCCGCCGCCCCCTCGCCCCCCTCACCCGCGCCCTGCGCGACCTGGGCGTTGACCTGCGGCACGAGGAGGCGGAGGGGCATCACCCGCTGAGCATCGCGGCCAGGGGGGTGGAAGGCGGGGAAGTGACCCTGGACGCGGGCGAGTCCTCCCAGTACCTCACCGCACTGCTCCTCCTGGGCCCCCTGACCCGCACGGGCCTGCGCGTCCACGTCACCGACCTCGTCTCCGCCCCCTACGTGGAGATCACCATCGCGATGATGCGGGCGTTCGGGGCGGAGGTCCGCAAGGAGGGGAACGTGTTCGTGGTCCCGCCCGGCGGCTACCGGGCCACCACCTACGCCATCGAGCCCGACGCCTCGACGGCCAGTTACTTCTTCGCGGCGGCGGCCCTCACCGGCGGCGAGGTGACGGTCCCCGGCCTGGGCACCGGCGCACTCCAGGGTGACCTGGGCTTCGTCGGCGTACTGCGCGGGATGGGCGCGCGGGTGGACATCGGCGACGACCGCACGACGGTGACGGGTACGGGCGAACTGCGCGGCCTCACGGTCAACATGCGGGACATCTCCGACACCATGCCGACCCTGGCCGCGCTCGCACCTTTCGCCTCCGGCCCCGTACGCATCGAGGACGTGGCCAACACGCGCGTGAAGGAGTGCGACCGCCTGGAAGCCTGCGCGGAGAACCTCCGACGGCTGGGGGTACGGGTGGAGACCGGCCCGGACTGGATCGAGATCCACCCCGGTGAGGCCCTTCCCCAGGGCACGGACATCAAGTCGTACGGCGACCACCGCATCGTCATGTCCTTCGCGGTGACCGGCCTGCGCACCCCCGGGATCACCTTCGACGACCCGGGGTGCGTACGGAAGACGTACCCCGGGTTCCACGAGGCGTTCGCGGAGCTGGCGGCGGCGCTCGGGTAGGCCGTACCGCGACCTGCCGGTCGTCACCGACGAGGCCTCCGCGACCGCGCCGGACGCGATCCTCCTCCACGACAACCG
>NZ_JAVFVX010000202.1:0-6828 GCF_033441795.1 Streptomyces sp. ADMS
GGACGCAGAAAACGATCAGAAGATCACTCTCGAACCACCTCGGTGGATCAAGGCTAAGCTGACCCTGTGAAGGTCCTCCTCATCGGTAACGGCGCCCGCGAACACGCCCTGTGCCGCTCCCTGTCCCTCGACCCCGACGTCACCGCGCTGTACTGCGCCCCCGGCAACGCCGGTATCGCCGAGGTCGCCGAGCTGCACCAGGTCGACCCCCTCGACGGCAGGGCCGTAGCGGCGCTGGCCGTGGAGCTGGGTGCCGACCTGGTCGTCGTGGGGCCGGAGGCGCCGCTGGTCGCCGGGGTCGCCGACGCTGTGCGCGAGGCCGGCATCCCGGTCTTCGGCCCCTCCGGGGAGGCCGCGCGGCTGGAGGGTTCCAAGGCCTTCGCGAAGGACATCATGGCGGGAGCGAGCGTCCCCACGGCCCGCTCGTACGTGTGTACGACACCGGAGGAGGTCGACGAAGCCCTCGACGCCTTCGGTGCCCCGTACGTCGTGAAGGACGACGGGCTGGCGGCCGGCAAGGGCGTCGTGGTCACCGCCGATCTCGCAGCGGCGACCGCGCACGCGAACTCCTGTGACCGCGTCGTCATCGAGGAGTTCCTCGACGGCCCCGAGGTCTCCCTCTTCGCGATCACCGACGGCGTGACGGTCCTCCCCCTCCAGCCCGCCCAGGACTTCAAGCGCGCGCTGGACGACGACGAGGGCCCCAACACGGGCGGCATGGGCGCGTACTCGCCGCTCCCCTGGGCCGACCCCAAGCTGGTCGAAGAGGTCCTCCAGACGGTCCTGCAGCCGACGGTCGACGAACTGCGCCGCCGCGGCACCCCCTTCTCCGGCCTCCTTTACGCAGGCCTCGCGATCACCTCGCGCGGCGTCCGCGTGATCGAGTTCAACGCCCGCTTCGGCGACCCGGAGACCCAGGTGGTCCTGGCCCGTCTGAAGACCCCGCTGGCCGGCATCCTGTTCGCGGCGGCGAACGGTACCCTCGCCGACCTGGAGCCCCTGCGCTGGAGTGACGACGCGGCGGTCACCGTGGTCATCGCCTCGCACAACTACCCCGGCACCCCGCGCACCGGCGACCCGATCACCGGCCTCGCCGACGTGGCCGCCGAGGACGCCCCGCACGCGTACGTCCTGCACGCCGGTACGAAGCGCGACGGCGACGCGGTCGTGAGCGCGGGCGGCCGGGTCCTCTCCGTGACGGCGACCGGCAAGAACCTGGGCCAGGCCCGCGACCGCGCGTACACCGCCCTCGGCCGCATCCGCCTGGACGGCTCCCAGCACCGCACGGACATCGCGGCGAAGGCGGCAGCAGACGAGTAATACCAGTAGTACCGATACACGTCGATGAACCTCTCGGGCCCCGCATCCGTCTAAGGATGCGGGGCCCGAGAGTCGTCATGACGTCTCTCACCTGCTGCTCAGCCATCGCTCCGTCGTCGCCGTGCGTCATCCATCTTTCCCCAGAGCCATTCCATCGAGTGACCGATCCCCCATCCGGCTGACGAGGACCGGGCCCCCAACTATGGTGCGGCGCAAGCATTCCGGCACTTGGCCCACCGGCATTGCGATGTCAGTGGTGGGTGCCACAGTGGGGGAGTGAGCAACGTCAAGGGTGTGCGGAAAAGGTAGGGGGTGACATCCGGTCGTGACCGGTATGGGTGTGGAGGCGGGCGCGCAGGTCGCGCGTTCCCGGGCTCTGGCCGTGCTGCGCATCCGCAGCAGGGCTCTGGCCGTCGCCCTGCTGCCCGCGGCCGCCGCCGTCGTGCTGTGGGCCGGGGGCTCCACCGGCCACCTCGTGGGCGGCGGCTGGCACCTCGCCCGGTGGATCACGGGCGGCGCCGCACTGGTCGTACTCCTGGCGGCGGCCGTCATCGCCCTGGTCGTAGCCCGCGCCCGCCCGGCCATGAGCCCGACGGTCCCGATAGCCGAGGAATCGGCCCTGGACCTCTACCACCTGGTGCGTGACCTGGCCGACCGCCTGGGCGTCCCCGCACCCTCCGCGATAGCGCTCACCCCGGACTGCGACAGCTGGCTGGAGGACCGCACCCACCGTGCCCACGCCCCGCCCCCGGCGGAGGACCGGGACGAGATATCGGGCGTACGAGGCCTGCGCCCCCCCTTCCAGGGACAGCGCCGGCGCACGGCGGCGACGGCATCGCCCGTCCTCGTGATCGGCTCGCCCTTCCTGTGGTGGATGCGCGTCGGCGAGCTGCGCGCGGTCCTCGCCCCGGTAGTCGCGGGTACGGGACCCTCGGCGCACCCCGACATCGCGGCGGCGCGGCGCTTCGTACGGGGCCTGGACGCGGCCGTGGCCGTGGCCGCGTCCCAGCGCGGCCCCGTTTCCCGGGCGGCGCTCGCGGGCGTCGGCTGGGTGGCGAGGCTGTTGCTGCGCAGCTGCCGGGTGCACGCGGCCGAGATGGAGCGCGGGGTCGCGGCGGCGGCAGCCGAGCGTGCACAGGCTGTGGATTACGGGCTGCGGATCGTGGCACAGGAACAGGTCGGCCTGGCGTACGCGGGCTGGGACCGGCTGCTGACCCGGGTCGCGCTCCCCGCCTGGCGGATGGGCCGCTGGCCGGCCCGGCTGGACGCGGGCGTCGTCGCGGCGCTCACGGAACTGTCCCGCCGCGACCGGCTGGCCGAGGGCTTCACGTCCCGTCTCGGTGAACGCCCGGCCTGCGACCTCCTGGAAGAGCCCGGCGTGGTCGACGAGGCGGCCTCACTGCTCGCCGCCCGCCTCTTCCACGGCGGCCCGGCCGAGCCCGGCCCGGACTGGGCGCCGGTGGACTGGCAGGAGTACCCGGAGGAGGTGGTCGACCGTAAGTGGCGCACGGATGCGGCCCGTCTGCACCGGGTCCTGGACGCGCTGGGAGTCCACCGCACGTCGACGTCCACGCCACACGACCCCGACGCTCCGACGTTGTATCGCGTGATGAACCACCTGACGACGCCCCAGACGCCCCAGAAGCCACAGATGCCCGGAGCGGCGACGCCGGCGGAGTCGGCGCAGGACGAGTACGGGGACGATGAGCCGGTGGGAAGCGAACGCGGCGAGGCTCTCGCCGCCGGGCTCAGCGCGGAGGTGGCCCGCGAGGAGGCGGCGGCGCCGACGGGCGGACAGCAGTCCCCGGCAGGGCTGACCGGCCAGGGCCCCGACACGGCCCCCTGGGACGACGGCACGCTGCCGCTCTTCCCGCTGCAGCCTCCGCGCACGGGCCGCGAACTGCTCGCTGATCACGTCACCGCGATGGTGTGCTGCGCGGCGATGGACACGGCGGGGGCGACACCGGGCCTGGACTGGCTCGACGGCCCCTCGCTCCTCCTGAACGGCGAACGGGCGGCGGACCTGGGCCCCAAAGTGCTGACGCTCATAGAAGCGGGCGACCCGGCCCCTCTGGAGGCGTGGCTCCGCACGACAGGAGTACGCCCGGAGAAGCCCGTACGCCTGGTGTGAAGCAACGAGGTTGTTCGCCCGGGTAGCGCACGCGCCCTTCTCTCCCGGCCACCCACATGCCCGGCCACCCGGCCACTCACACGCCCGGCCACCCGGCCACCCGGCCACCCGGCCACCCACATGCCCGGCCACTCACACGCCCGGCCACTCACACGCCCGGCCACCCGCCTGGCCGCCCATCCACCTACCTGGCCGCCCACCCACCCATCTGCCCACCCACCCATCTGCCCACCCACCCACCGGTCCATCTGCCCGCCTGCCGACCCACTGCTCGCCCGCCCGCCCGCCTCCGCCGTTGCTGCAGCCCAGGCCCGGGCACCTCTGCTCGCCTGGCGCTCGTAGCCAGGGCCTGCCCACCTCAAGCCTCTTTCCCAGCCATCTGCCCCCGCCGTTGTCTCGGCCTCAAGCCCGGGCACCTCGGCCGCCCCGAACCTCTCAAGCGCCGGCCCGCACCCCCAGCCTGTCCGGCGTCTGAGGACAAGGCCCGTTCAGGGCCGTAGCAGGGGTCCGGGGGCGCAGCCCCCGGGTACGAGATGGGACGGGTAGGGGCGGCGGGGGCGAGACAAACAGGTCGGAGGACTCCCTTCCGTTTCCAGTCAATTCACGACGAACGGTGACGGACTGCGTGCGTAATGTGATGTGCTGGGGGCCGAACGCGCACATGGCAATCGCTCGGGACATAAGACAGCTGACGGGGGAGCCAGGAGGGAAGCAGTCATGGGGTCGCAGCCGATCCGCCGCTGGGAGTCGGGAGCACTCGCGCACGCCGTCACGGACCCCTTCGGCCTGGGCCCCGTCCCATGGCTCCGAGGCAGCGAGACCTACTTCGACGACACGGGACAGGTCGTCCCCTGGTACGTCGACCCGGCAGATCCCACCCCCACCCCCACCCCCACACGTGCCTCCACCCCCACCGCACGCCCCCCGCACGCGCCCGCCAGGATCCCCTCTCCCCGTACCGCCCCCACCACCGGCGGCCCCCGCGCCGCAGACGACGTACACCGTCAGATCAAGGGATTCACCTCCAATGGCCCCGCCGCCCCCGGCGAGGCCATCGACTTCCACATCACCGTCGACCCGCCGCAAGAGTTCGCCGTGGACATCTACCGCATCGGCCACTACGGCGGCGACGGCGCAGCCAAGATCACCACCAGCCCCCGCCTCTCCGGCATCGTCCAGCCCCCGCCCCTCACCGCCGACCGCACCGTCTCCTGCCACCACTGGTGGCTCTCCTGGCGCTTGCAGATCCCGTCGTACTGGAACATCGGGGCGTACGTCGCCGTGCTCACCACCGCCGACGGCTACCGCTCCCACGTCCCCTTCACCGTTCGCGACAACCACCCGGCGGACCTGCTGCTCCTCCTGCCGGACATCACCTGGCAGGCGTACAACCTCTACCCGGAGGACGGCCGCACCGGCGCGAGTCTCTACCACGCCTGGGACAAGGACGGCCGGCTCCTCGGCGAGTCCGACGCCGCGACCACCGTCTCCTTCGACCGCCCGTACGCCGGCGCCGGCCTCCCCCTGCACGTGGGTCACGCCTACGACTTCATCCGCTTCGCCGAGCGCTACGGCTACGACCTCGCCTACGCCGACGCCCGCGACCTGCACGCCGGCCGGCTCGACCCCTCCCGTTACCGGGGCCTGGTCTTCCCCGGCCACGACGAGTACTGGTCCTCGGCGATGCGCCGCACCACCGAACTCGCCCGCGAGACCGGCACGTCCCTCGTCTTCCTCTCCGCCAACACCATGTACTGGCAGGTGGAGCTGAGCCCGTCCCCGTCCGGAGTCCCGGACCGTCTCCTCACCTGCCGAAAACGCCGCGGCCCCGGAAAACCGGCGCTGTGGCGCGAAATCGACCGCCCGGAACAGCAGTTGATCGGCATCCAGTACGCGGGCCGGGTCCCCGAGCCCACCCCCATGGTCGTCCGCAACGCCGACCACTGGATGTGGGAGGCGACCGGCGCCCACGACGGGGACGAGATCGACGGCATGGTGGCCGGCGAGGCCGACCGTTACTTCCCGCGCACCCAGCTCCCCGAGCACGACGACCGCATACTCCTCGCCCACTCCCCGTACGCCGACAGCGAAGGCACCCTCCGCCACCAGGAGACCTCCCTCTACCGAGCCCCCTCCGGCGCCCTGGTCTTCGCGTCCGGAACGTTCGCCTGGTCCCCGTCCCTGGACCGCCCCGGCCATGTGGACGCCCGCGTCCAGAGGGCCACCGCGAACCTCCTGGACCGCATCTGCAAACGGGATTGATCCCCTCCCGAAATCAGGGCCGAAACCGAAACCGAAGCCCCCTGGCGAAAAGGCACTCTCCGCATACGGGAGAATCGAGCCACTTGGACATCACCACGGGGAGGAACCGTGTCCGGATTCGTAGAAAAGCCCGAGCCCTTCCAGGTTCCGGGTCTGGTGCATCTGCACACCGGCAAGGTGCGCGACCTGTACCAGAACGAGGCGGGCGACCTCGTGATGGTCGCCAGCGACCGCATCTCCGCTTTCGACTGGGTGCTGCAGACGGAGATCCCCGACAAGGGCCGCGTCCTCACCCAGCTCTCGCTCTGGTGGTTCGACCAGCTCGCCGACCTGGCCCCCAACCACGTCCTGAGCACCGAACTCCCGCCGGGCGCCCCCGCCGACTGGGCGGGCCGCACCCTGGTCTGCAAGTCGCTGCGCATGATGCCGGTGGAGTGCGTGGCCCGCGGCTACCTCACCGGCTCCGGCCTCACCGAGTACAACGAGTCCCGCACGGTCTGCGGCCTGGCCCTCCCCGAGGGTCTCACCGACGGCTCGGAACTCCCCGCGCCGATCTTCACCCCGGCCACCAAGGCCGCGGTGGGCGAGCACGACGAGAACGTGTCGTACGAGGAGGTCGCCCGCCAGGTCGGCGCCGAGACCGCCGCCCAGCTCCGTCAGGCGACCCTCGCCGTGTACTCCCGCGCCCGCGACATCGCCCGCGACCGGGGCATCATCCTGGCGGACACGAAGTTCGAGTTCGGGTACGAGGGCGACGCCCTGATCCTGGCTGACGAGGTCCTCACCCCGGACTCGTCCCGCTTCTGGCCGGCCGACGAGTGGGAGCCGGGCCACGCGCAGCCCTCGTTCGACAAGCAGTTCGTACGGGACTGGCTCACATCCCCGGAATCCGGCTGGGTCCGGGCCAGCGAGCTGCCCCCGCCACCGCTCCCTCAGCACGTCACGGACGCGACCCGAGCGAAGTACATCGAGGCGTACGAGCGCCTGACGGGAGTCAGCTGGGTGTAGCGCACGGGGTCGCACACAGCGTGTTGCGCACGAAAAAGACCCCGGTCCAATGGACCGGGGTCTTGATCTGGAGCGGACGACCAGGTTCGAACTGGCGACCTCAACCT
>NZ_JAVFVX010000203.1:0-6774 GCF_033441795.1 Streptomyces sp. ADMS
TCGGCGAGGAGTTCGGGGCCGCCCTCGGCGACGACCGTGCGGTTGATCAGCGCCACCCGGTGGCAGGTGCGGGCGGCGGCCGCCAGGTCGTGGGTGGTCATCAGCAGCGCCCTGCCTTCCGCGGCCAGCCGGCCGAACAACTCGTTCAGCAGCTCCTGGGTGGGCACGTCGACTCCGGTGAACGGCTCGTCGAGGAGCAGGATGCGCGGGCCGGCGGCCAGGGCGCGGGCCACCAGGACCCGCTGCCGCTGTCCGCCGGAGAGCTCACCGACGGGCCTGCGCCGCAAGTCGGCGAGCCCGGTCAGCTCCAGTACCTCGTCCACCGCCGCCCGGTCGGCCGCGCCCGGGCGGCGCAGCCAGCCCATCTGCCGGGTGCGTCCGGTGAGGACCGCGCCCGCGATGTCGATGGGGAAGTCCCAGGCGAACTCGTGCCGTTGGGGCACGTACCCGATTCGCTGCCCGGCCTTACGCCCGGTCCGTCCCTGGACAGCCACTTCGCCCCCGGCCAGCGGCACCAGCCCGAGGACGGCCCGCAGCAGAGTCGTCTTCCCGGCGCCGTTGGGTCCGAGGAGCCCGACCAGTTCGCCCGCGTCGACGGTCAGGTCGGCCCGCTCCAGGGCGGTCCTGCCGCCGAGGACGACGGTCGCGCCCGTGACCCGCAGCAGCGGGTCCGCTCTGTCAGCCACGTGCGGTCCTCCTTCGCCTGGCGGCGAGGAAGGACGCGGCGCCCACGCCGGTGAGGGCGACGGCGGCCGAGCCCAGGAGTACGGCCTGACCGGCGCCGGTGGAGGCCATCGAGCCGTCGCTGGAATCGTCGGTCGAAGAGCCGCCCGTGGAGCCGGAGTCGGACGCTGAGCCTGCCGTGTCCGAGGAATCCGAGGAAGAGGAACCGGACGACCCGGACGACCCGGACGTCCCGGAAGTTCCCTTGCCGGAGCCGTCGCCCGGCGTCACCTTGCCGGGGTCGGTGTCGCCGACCGCGAACGTCACCGTCTCCGTGTCGGAGACCTTCGTGCCGTTGGCCAGCGTGCCGCTCATCCTGAAGGTCAGCCGGTACGTTCCTTCCTTGGTGAACGCCCATCCGCCGTGCGCGTGCGTGTTGGCGGGCACGTCGAAGGAGTCCGGCACCCCGTCCTTGCTGTTGAACAGGACGTTCGCGCCCGACATCGCGTCGTACGTGTAGAGCGCGCAGGTACCCGGACCCTCGACTGCCGTGAGCGAGAACTCCACACCGCCCTTGGTCGCCCCGGCCTCGATGTTGTCCGTCGACCAGCCGGGCCACAGCAGCCCCTCCTGCTGCACCTGGTCGAGCAGCCACACCGGGTCGCCGCCCTTGCCGAGAAACACGAACGCGTCGCCCGCCGGAAGGGTGTTCTTTGCCGCGGGCCTGACGTGCAGGACCACGGAGGAGGGTTCGCGCCAGGTGGTCTTCCCCGAGACCGTGCCGTCCTTGATGTGAATCCGCAGCTTGTCGCCGACGACGCGGGCGGCGAAGTCGACGTGGCCCTCGTCAAGAACCTTCTTGTCGGACACGACGTCGGTGGCGGCCGTGGTGGCGGCCAGGACGGTGCGCCGCTCGGCCTCTACCGCCTCCGTCACGGCCTTCCCTGCCGCTGTCGGAGTCTGCGCCTCCTCGTCAGGTATCTCCTCGGCGACCGGCTGCTCCGGGGCCGTGTCCTCCCGGTCCGCCGTGTCCCCGACCACGGCCGTGTAGACGGTCCCGACGGACAGTTCCCGCCCGTCCACTGTCGTGGCCTGGGCGGTGAAGATGACCTGGTACGTGCCGTCCTCGCTGAACTCCCAGCGGGTGTTGCCCTCTTGACCCACCGGGAGCTTGTGCTCGTCGGGCAGGTCGTCCGCGCTGTCGAACAGCAACGCGTCCTCGGCGGTGTCGCCTCCCTCCCCGTCCTCGTCCGAGTACACCTTCAGGTCGCCCGGCCCGTCGAGCCCGGTCAGCGACCACCGCACGGTGTCCCCAGCCACCGTGCCCTCAGGTACGCCGGTCGTGTCCCACCCGGGTGCCGGGGTTTCAGCGACGCCCGCGTCACCGACCTCGATCACATGGGCACCGTCCGCCGGATCCAGGGTCAACACCCCGTCCGCATAGGCGATCCGGCCGAGGCCGGGCCCTGCCGTACGTGCCGTACTGTCGTCCGCGACGGCGGCCCCGCCCCCTGTCAGGGTGGCCGCGAGGACCACCGCCACGGCGACCCTCTGAACCCTCCGCACGCCCCTCATCAGGCATCCTCCCCCAGGCACTTGGCGAGCTCGCTCGCGTTGTGCCGCATCATCGATACGTAGTCGTCGACCTTGTCGCCGAACGAGTCGCCGTAGATCGTGCAGATCCGGACCCCCTCGTCCTCGGCGACCCGGCGCAGCACGTCGGCGCGCGCTGCGAGGTTCGGCTCCAGGAACACCGACGGGACCTGCTTCTCCCGGATGGTGTCGCCGAGTCTCTCCACCTCGGCCGCACTCGGTTCCTGGTTCGGCACGGGCACGACGAAGCCCGCGATCTCCATGCCGTACGCCTTCGCGAGGTACCCGAAGGCGTCGTGCGTGGTGATCAGCTTCCGGTTCTTCTCCGGCACGGTCGCGAGCTTCCTGGCGACCTCCTCGTCGAGGGCGCCGAGCGTTTTCAGATACTCGGCGGCGTTCTTCTCGTACGTCGTCCTGCCGTCCGGATCGGCCTTGATCAGCTCGGCCTCGATCCGCCGGACGTACGCCGCGGCGTTGGCGACGTCCTCCCAGGCGTGCGGGTCCATGTCACCGTGCACGTGCTTGCCGATCACGGCCTGCGGCAGCACCCACAGCTCCTCGCCCGGCTTGCCGAGGAAGGAGTACGGCTCCTCCTTCGGCACGGTCTCCCGGGCCCGGTCGGGCACGTTCAGCACCACGTCGTCGGCCGGGAGACGCTCAGGCTCACCGCTCTTGTCGTCGTCGGCGCGGACGTACACCTTCCCCGTCTCGGCGTTGAGGGCAACGTCAGCGTGTCCGCCGTCGAGCACCCTCGCGCCCTCGGGTGCCTCGGTGTGGTCGCCGACGGTGAAGGTGAAGGTGCCGCTGCCGATCTCCTCGGTCTTCCCGTCCAGGGTCTCGGTCCGCCCCTCGACGGTCAGCCGGTACGTGCCGGGTTCGCTGAAGGCCCAGTTGACGTGCGTGTGCGCCTCGGGCGGCAGGGTGAAGGAGTCGGCGTGGTCGAGACCGTCGGCGGAGTCGATGTACACCTTGGGTCTGCCGAGCGTGTCGGTGAGATACACGCGCAGCTCTCCGGGTCCCTCCAGCTTCGTGGCGGACGTACGCACCTGGGAGCCGTCTCCCGAGACCTCGCCCTCGACGGCCCAGCCGAGCCACAGCACGTCGAGCCCGAGATCCTCCTCCAGCTTGATGACCGTGCCGCCGTACTGCTCCAGCTTCCCGGCGATCTCGATCTTCGGGGCGGACTTCTGGGCGTTGGTGTGGACCATCTTCATGATCCCGGGCTCTTCGAGCAGCAGCCCGTTGCTGAACACGACATCAGCACCGGCGACCTTGGCCGCGTCGCCTGGGCTGGGCTCATACGAGTGCGGGTCGCCGTGGTGCGGCACGATCGAGGTGACGTCGACGCGGTCGCCGCCGACCTGCTCGACGAGGTCGGCGATGATCGCGGTGGTGGTCGACACCGTCAACTCCGCGTCCGACGAACTGACTTGAAGCCCGCTGCACCCGGAGAGCAGGGCGCTCGCCGCGACCAGCACGGCGGCGATGGTGGTGCGTCTGGGGTGGCCCCGCATGGGGCTCCTCCTTCTCTCGAACACGACGATGCCGCGCACGACGGACCGGGTCGCTGCCAGGCGCCGGTCCGTCGCACGCGGAGCTTTCACTGGGCGGTACGGCGACGTCGTACGAAGAACACCGCGCCGCAGCCCACCAGCAGTGCGGCCACGCCGATGCCCCCGATCACACCGACCTGCGCGCCGGTGGAGGCCAGGCTGCCGGCGGGCGAGGTGCCACCGCTGCCGGTGCCTCCGGTCGACGAGCTTCCGCCGGTTCCGGAGGAGGCGGAACCCGGGTCCGTTGCCGAAGCCGATGCGCTCGGCGAGTCGGACGCGGACTCCGAAGGGGACGCGGACGCGGTCGGCGTCGCGGAGGCCGAGCCCGACGGGGTGGCTGTCGGCGTTGCCGTCGGCTCGTCCCCCTCACCCGGCTTCACGGTCGACGGGTCCTCGTTGTCCCCGACCACCCAGGCAATGGTCTCCGTGTCGCTGACCTTCGTGCCGTCCGCGAGAGTCGCGCTGACGGTGAAAGTGGTGCGGTAGACGCCCTCCTGCGCGAACGTCCACACGGTGTGACGGTGGGTCGGCACGGACAGGTCGAAGCTGTCCGGCAGCCCGTCCCCGCTGTGGGCGTGCATGGTCACCGAACCGACCGAGCCTTCCGTGAAGACGCTCAGCGCGCCCGGGCCGTGGACGGCGTCGAGCCGGAAGGCCACACGGCCGTCGATCTCGGAACTCTTGAACTGGTCGGTACTCCAGCCTGGCCAGACGAGACCGTCGACCTGCTGGATGGGCAGCCACCACACGGGGTCGCCCACGGGCCCCAGGAACTCGTACCCATCGGTGATCTTCCGCCTGGCCGCGGGCTTCACGTGCAGGACGACCGTCTCGGGCTCGCGCCACGCGTGGTCCTGCGCCGTACCCTCCCTGATCTGGAACTGCAGCGAGCCGTCGACCGGGCGCGCGGCCAGATCCAGGTGACCGTTGTCGATGACGTGTGCGGCCGGTGCGGTCGGCGTCGCGCTCGTCGAGGGCGGGACACCTGTCGGCGTGGAGGACGTCGGGGGCGTCGAGGGCGTCGGCGTGGAGCCGTCGCCGGGCAGTACGTCGTTCGGGTCGACGTCGTCACCGACCACCACGGCCAGTGTCTCGGTGTCGGTGGACCCCCCGACGGTCACCGTGAACGTCAGCCGGTAGACGCCCTCCCTGGTGAACTGCCAGACGGGAAGCAGCCGTTCCTCGTCGCCGGGCAGTGTGAAGGCGCGCTGGACGGAGGCGACACTGCCGAGGCAGGGGATCGCCGGGGCGTCCATGCTGTCCATCTCACGGGTGTACGTGGCCAGACCGAAGTCCCCGGGCCCTTCGTATCCGGACAGGGCTACCTCGGTGTCACCTCCCGCCTGGGAGCCGTTCCAGCCCGGCTCGGGGGCGAAGATGTTCTCCGCCTCCCAGCCGTTGAGCTGCCAGGTGTCCATGTTGGTCGTACCGAGCGCGATGGCCACCGGGTCCAGAGTGGACTGCAGGGACGACTGCACCGCGTGCAGCACCACCGTGGAGGGCTCACGCGCGACCGTTGTGCCGCTGCTGCGGTCGTCGATCTGCAACTCCAGCTTTCCGTCGACCGGTCGGGGCGTGAGATCGAGCTCGCCCTCGTCGAGGACGACGGCACCGCCGGCGGCGCGGGCAGGCCCGCTGCCGCCGGCGGCGGCCAGCCCTGCCGCGCCCCAGAGCACCGCGGTCGCCACGAGGAGCGCCGCACTTGTGCAGGCGCGTCTGCCGCGCGTCAGGGCCCGCATCACGAGCTGACGGCGACGGTGTACGTCTCGGTGGCGGACTCCGTCACGCCGCCGGCCGTGCCCTGGACGCGGAAGGTGAGCTGGTAGGTACCGGCCTCCTCGAAGGCCCAGTTGGCGTGGTTGTGGGTGGCGACGCCGAAGGTCCGGGACTTGAAGGTGGTGATGGCGGTGTTGCTGTCGAACCAGCGGCTGCCGCTGCCCGCGTAGACGCTGAAGTCGTCGGTGGCGGCGCCGTCGCGGGTGGCGCTGACGAGGGTGTAGGTGACGGTGTTGTTCGCGAAGACCCCGGTGGTGAGGTGCTCGGTGGAGATGCCCGGGAAGAGCACTCCGGCTGCGTCGGCCTCGGCCTCGGTGTCCGGGAGCAGCCAGATCTGACTGCCGGAGCCGAGGAAGCCGTAGCCGGGGTTGGCGACCTTCGCCGCCGCCGGCACCGACAGGGTGACGTCGGCCGGCTCGTACTCGGTTTCGGTCTCCTCGTCGTGGACGTGGAGGTGCAGGTCCGCGCCGTCCCACTCGGCGTCGAGGACGTCGACATGGCCGCTGCTCAGGGTGGTGGCGGCGAAGGCGGAGGTGTTGAGACCGGCCGTGGCGAGCGCGGCGGCGGCGATGCCGGTGACAGTCAGCAGGCGTCTGCGGGTACGCAAGAGAAACCCCCATGGGTCATGTTCATGCCCCCTCGGGCACAACTAAGACGATAATCATTTTCAACAGAGGGGGCAATGGGATTGCCGTGTCACCTGGATGCGTCAACGGTCGACCGGCACTGCAACTGTGAGGACCAGTCACGCCGAGACCCATCCGCAGCGGTGGCGGCCGGCGATCGACGGGAACGGTCACCAGCGTCGTTCATGGGATCGGCGCTCTGCAGCCGAAGAGAACGGGGCCCGTTGAACGACCGCGACCGGGAGGCGCCCCTCGGCAGCACCGGCAGCAGCGCTCGGCGGAAGAGCCTGCCCGGTGCCGCACTCGGCGACGCGGTCGACGCCGATCCGCTCCCCGGCGCAGCACTCTCCGCACCCTCGGCGTGCCCCGCGCACCGCGCTCCCCGCCGAGCCCGATCGTCATGACCCGCTGACGCCGGTCAGGGACGCCGGTCCCAACTGGTCCCCGGGAACGACCAAGGGCCGGTTTCGGATGTCTCCGAAACCGGCCCTGACCTGTGACTGTCTCCAGTCGGGACGACAGGATTTGAACCTGCGACCCCTTGACCCCCAGTCAAGTGCGCT
>NZ_JAVFVX010000204.1:0-6628 GCF_033441795.1 Streptomyces sp. ADMS
TCCGCCCGCGCACAACCACACCTTGATCGGCTACACCACTCGGCGGGACACCATCTGACGGAGAGGCACCCGGCCGGGCCTGCAGCATGCGAACGGCCCGCCGTCTCGGGGGAAAACGGCGGGCCGCACTGACCGCCGCGGTGCCACACCCCAGAGCGCGTCGCACGACGGAACAGGGAAATCACGGCCGCCCGGGTTCTTACGCCGGGCAACGCCTGGGGCCCGTCCGCTGTTTGCGGACGGGCCCCAGGTATCGAGCGCCGGGCAGGCCTTGCACCTGCATTTCCCCGCAGGAAGCGGGGCGTCTTTCCTTGGACCACCAACGCGCAACCAGTCGCCCCGAGTTGGGGCGACCAGCTCAAGATCAAGTTTAGCGCATGCGGCCGGCTCTCCGCCCGCAGGAATGCCTCGAGCCGGCCCGCTGTCGCCGGACCCGAGTCCCACGGAACGGGAAGAACCCCACATGCCACAGGATCAGCGCAGGGCTTCGGCACCGCCACCGTGGCGGACCCGTTCCAGGATCTCCTCGTGGAGGGCGGCCAGGCCCTGCGCCGGCGCCGGCGCAGGGAGGGGGCTGCCGGTGAGGGTGTACCACTCGTCCGCGTCCGTGTACTGGACGGCGATGTGGGCGCATCCGTCGGCAAGGAGACGGGTGGCGATGGTGAGGTCGCCGGTGATGACACCGACCTCGTCCGTCATCGCACCGCCGGGACCGGCCTTCACCGTGCTGACGATCTGCTCCGGCTGCGGGGGCTGTGCGTTCATGAAGGGCAGGTACCCAGCATGTCGGTGATCGTGCTCTTCTCGTTCCCGGTCACCGACAGTCCGTAGGTGGACTTCACCGACACCCAGGCGCGGGCGTAGATGCACCAGTACGTCTTCGACGGCGGCTGCCACTCGTCCGGACCCTGGTCGCCCTTCGACCGGTTCGACGCGGCGGAGACAGCCAGCAGCTGCGAGTGCGTCAGATCGTTCGCGAACGCCTTCCGCTTCTCCTGCGTCCACGATTTTGTGCGCGTAGGTGCGCGTTCGGAAGGAGCGACCCGCCGTGCCGTGCCCTGTTATGGGTCATGAGGCGCTTGTGGCAGTGGTGTGACAGCTGCAACCGCAGCGGGGCATCAGCAGGATGAACCGTTCCGGCGAGACGCAACGACAGTCGCCGGGTCAGACGGCCGGGAGACGGCGCCCCGGTACAGTCCACGGCGGACCGGTCGAGAACCGTCGCGGGTCGGGAAGAGACACGCGTGTCGCAAGACCGCGCGTTCCGCGACAGAGCGCGGCCGGGACGAGAAGCATGTCGATGAACTGGGCCAGGCCGTACCCCGCGGGAGTCGGCGATGAACGGCTGCTCACCCGCTGAGCCGGCCCGCCGCCGACGTCCTGCGGGTGCGCGACCGCGGCTTCCTCCTTACGACTCAACGACACGACTTACGACGCCACGCCCCTCCAGCGAAAGGACGTTGTGGATGTCGCAGACCCGGCGTGCGAGCGCCTCTGCTGCCCAGACCTCGGCCACGGCGGTGGCGTCAGCACCGTCCGCGCCGGCCCGACGGTCGGCCGGTCCACGAGGAGCCCTGCTGGCCCTGCACCGCCGATACGGCAACCGGTGGGTGCAGTCGGTCATTCAGGCGAAGTCGAACGTCGGCCCGGCCGACGACCCCCACCAGCAGGACGCCGAGCGCATCTCCCGGCTTGCGATGGCGGGCCCGGTGGCCCCCCGCGCGCTCGGCAATCGCGCGCTCGGTCGGCTACTGGAGGGTGCCCGTGCGCGACCCGACACCGGCGGCCGCACGACCAGCGGCGGCAGGCCCGTGCCGGAGGGAATTCGATCCTCCATGGAGCAGACGCTCGGCCGGGACCTGTCGAGCGTCCGTGTTCACGAGGACGAACGCGCCCTCGCCATGAACGCGCTGGCGTTCACGCAGGGCAACCATATCCACTTCGCGCCGGGCCGCTATCAACCGTGGAACCGGCAGGGCCAGGACGCCTTGCGCCACGAACTTGTCCACGTCGATCAGCAAGCCGAGGGCCGTGTCCCCGCCACCAGGCGGTTGCGCGGCGCGCGGCTCAACGATGATCCCCGGCTCGAGCGGGAGGCCGATGACCGAGGTCGCACGTCACGTCGCGTGACGTGCGAGGGCGAGGCCGCTCGGAAAGACCTCGCGCCGCTCCCCGCGTCAACCGCCAGTGCCGCGCCCATTCAGCGTCTTTCGCTGAGCGATTGCGAAACGGTTGCCAATGACGTGTATGACGCGCTCAATGTCCCACCTCTCCTTTCCTGGGTCTTCGATGGCAGCTATGCCATCGCCATCCGATCGGGCTACGCCCAGGCTCCCGGTAACGCCCAGCAGCCCCAAAACAACGTCCCCGTACGCCTTCCCAAGGACATCGATCTACTGTTTAGCGATGGGAAAGATCTACTAACTGGAGTCAATCGCCTGTCGGACAGCGGTAATTTCGAGACCAAGGACGGTTCAACTTCGCAAGGAGATTCGGACGGAGGCCCAGAGAAACAAATGATGCATCACACCACGAAAGACATCGACATCGACATGGCGACCATAAAAAAAAGTGAATTCGCACCCACGAGGAAGGTGCGTGGGAAATTCGGTAGAACCGTAAAGGTCAGCAATTTCCCCGAGCGTGAAACTGTAGCGCCAGTGAAAATGCTCTTGGCGGGCGCGTTGTCCCGCATGGATGAATCCGGGAAAAGAGATATCTCACTCGTCGTCGACATGATTGAAAAAAATAATCTATCGAAGGACTTCATCAGCGAAGTCTTGCCCTATGTCAGGGAGGACAGCATGGTCGGCAGAGACATAGTGAAAAAGCGCTGGAATCGTTTCTTTGACGGATCCCGCATACGTAGCCGACAGGAGATGACGAGTGAAAGCACGAAGAACGGTCTGGGCGCACTTTAGTAAACGTAGCGTCGGTCCTGGATCACCGACTGGAACAACAACCCCCAGGGCCCCGGCGAGTGCCGGAATCACCCCGGTCTGGGTGAGCTGATCGTGCTGGAGGGTCCCGGAAGCAGGTGAACACGGCACCTGGGGATCATTGGAGTCCTACGCTGCAAGATCCATGAAGGTGCCGTGTTCGTTCCTCCATCATCCGCTGTCGCTGTCCCCGTGCGTTATGCGCCCTGTCTGGAAGCCCTCGGCGAGGGTGCCGCCAAGGAGCAAGTCCGCTGTCTGGTAGCCGAGTTCGAGTCGGTCACTGATCCGCGAGGGGCTTGCGGGGTACGGTACCGGCTCACAGTTCTCCGGCGTGTGGCCGAGCAGCACACCTCGTTGCGGGTCGGGCTTCTCATACGACCGGAGACCGTGGCCGCTCGATGTCGATCGTCGGATCGCCTTCGATCGTGCATGGCAGGTTGGGCGGCCAAAAGGCGGACCCCCGGCGCACGGCCGGGGGTCCGGGGTGCGAGGTGTGGGGCTACCAGGAGCTCGGGGCGTACTTCTTGATCAGGCCCATCAGCCAGTCGGGGACGTCGACGCCGGGGGTGGTGCTCCACAGGCTGATGCTGGCGGAGTCCATGTCGACGACCTTGTTGGCCAGGGCGCGGTAGCCGCTGACGTTAGCGTGCCAGGTGTAGTCCGCGGCGCCGGTCTCGCGGCGGTAGGTGAGCCACATGCCGTACGGGGCGATCGTCGTGCGGAAGTCGTCGCTCAGGTGCGGCGTGTCCGCGAGGTTCAGGATCTCGATGTGCTGCTGGGCGAGCGGTTCGCCGGTCATCACCGTGGTGATCTCGGGGGTCTTCTGCACGGTCTCTCTCCACTTCGGGGGGGGAAGTACCTGGCGGGATGCAGGGCCCGGCCCCGACGGGCCGGGCGGGGCGGGTCAGGCGAGAAGAAGGTCGTCGTCGCTGAACGGGCGGGTGAAGCCGTCCTCGGGGTGGGTGCCGACGTGGCCGTCACCGCCCCACTCGTTGAGGTTGTGGGTGCCGCTCACTGGTTGTCGGGGGCGAGCGGGTTGAGGAACGGCACCTGCGGGCGGGCGAAGGTGCCACCGGCATCCTTGAGGGCCTGGACGTACTCGCCGACCGCATCGGCGAACAGCTCGCCGGCGCGCTCCTCCTCGACCTCGGTGAGGACGGCGGTGCCGGGCCCGGAGCAGGCCTCGTCGCGGGCGTTGCGGATGGTGGCGCAGGACGACCAGCCGCAGCCGATCTCAACCGTGGCCCCTCAGTCGGCGCAGGTGCCCTCGTAGACGAGGGCGTGATCCGTCGACGGGCGCGGGAGTCGCTTCCAGGTGAGGGTGTGGCCGTTCGCGCCGGCCACCTCGTTCATGTGCTGCTTGCCGAGGGTCCACCACCGCTGCGCCATGACTGCCTCCTCTGATTTGCCATGGTTCCTGCTGGAATCCTCAAATTTCTAGGGTCTCCTAGAAATTCGTCAAGGGTACCCTAGAAAAGAATCTTGAAGTCCCCTACAGTCGGGACATGACCACGCAACCGGCAGACCTCATCAACAGCGAGGCGTTCGACCAGGCCCTCGCCGACATCGCGGCCATCAAGGACCCCGTGGCCAGGGACAAGGCCGCCCGCGCCCTGCAGACAGCCCTGACCGAGGCCGTCGCCGAGCCCCTCACCCGGACCAAGGCCGTCCGGCAGAAGGCCGTGCTCGAACTCCGCCAGACCCTCACCCTGGCCAAGGCCGCTGAGCAACTCGGACTGTCCACCGGCCGCGTCGACCAGCTCGCGAAGGGCAGGTAGGCCGTGGCAGAGCAAGACGAGATGGACTGGCTGCCTCCGAACGCCACCCCGGAGCTGCCTCCGAACGCGCCCCCCGGGCACAGTGCGGGTGGCCACCGGATCCGTCGCCCGGTTCGTGAACGCCCAGGAGGCGGAAGACTTCGGCATCTCCACCGAGCGGCCCTGCCTGGTGATCGAGCAGGTCTTCTACGACGCCGACGACGACGTCCTGCAGCACACGGTGACCGTCAACTACAGCGGCCACCCCCACGCGATCCGGTACCAGCCCACACCCGAGGACCTCGCACAGCGCGAGTAGCCGACCCCGGCGCCGGTCGGCCCCCCGCCAGTCAGGGGCGAGCCGGGCCAACCGCCCGGCGCGTCACGCGATGTGCCGGGCGAGCCGGTACAGATAGTCGTCCCACTCTGCATCGGTCATGCGTACCAGCGTGTTCCTGCGGTCCGTCGACAGACGCAGCCACACCTCCTGGTCGTCCTCGAGGAAGGCTCTGGGAGATCTCGCGACGGGACCGAGGGCTCGTCACGGCCCTGGCGTTCGTCGCGGTGGTGTCGGTGTAGTTCTCGAGGGCGGCACACCGGCTCCACTGCAAGCCCGACACCGAGGTTCAGATCTTGGCCGGATCCGAGGTCGTTCTCTGACGTACGACGTGGGTCTGGCCGGGTCCGTCGTCCTCGACTGATGATGAAGGTATGTCACCTGAACTGCTCACCGGGTTAATCGGTCTTCTCGGCGCATCCCTGGGAGCCGCCGGCGCGGTCTGGGCAGGGTCGGTGACAGCCAAGTCACAGCGCCAGCAGACGCGCGATCAGCTCGACGCGACGCACCTGCGATGGAAACTGGACAACAAGCGTGACGTCTACCTGCAGCTCCTCAAGTGCGCCTCCATGTGGCAGTCGGCTTCCTGGGAGCTCCACAACGCCCTTTCCCTGGGCACCGACGGAGACGAGCAAGCCGAGACCCGTCGTCGGAAAGTCGGGCGGTGGCAGGAGTTCGCGGCGATGGAGACCGCCTCGAAGGTGTTCACCACGGATACCGCGGTTCAAGCGGCAGCGGACCGGCTACAGGGAACTCTCCTCGCCCTCGACCGGGTCACCGAGGATCATTACCACGGGCGGGAACGAAGCGAGCCGGACAGCTGGGAGGAAGCGTTCCGGACTCGAAGCCAGGCATGCTTGGCAGCAACCGCCACCCTGGCCTGCGAGATCGAGACCGCCTTGAGCCTGGCCACGATGCCTCCGTCCGCGATGCCCGGTTCCTGAGCTTGACGCTCGGGCATTCCCGTTGTCAACGGCCCTTGAGCGAGCACGGGTTGGGTAGTACGACTGGAGCGCCGTGGCATGGAGAGCTGATGGGCGCTCGGGATGGGGGAGGACGCGGTGCGAGCGAGGATGTCCGTGGGCAGGATTGTGTGGATAGCCGCGGCGGTTGCGGTGGCGCTCGGAATCGTGCTGATGACTCCGTTCCTCCTTATGGCGGTGGGGCCGAAGGACGCGGACTGGGCCAAGCTGAGCCAGATCAGCCAGGCGTACGGAGCTCTGTCGGTCATTTTGTCCGCGGGCGCTCTGGCCGGAGTTGCGGCCTCGTTGGCTTACCAGTCCCGCCAGACTCGCATCGCCACCGAAGAGACGACCTGGACCGCGCACCGGGAACTGCTCCTGTTGTCGCTGGCGAAGCCGGAATTCCTGACTTGCTGGGAGCCTCCGTCCGTTCCGGTGACGTTGGACGAGTGGCGGCGCATCGTGTACACCAACCTCATCCTCCAGGACTGGGAAAAGACGTACACGTTCGGCCTGATGACCGACGCCCAGCTGGCCAGGACGTTCGAGTTGCATTTCCAGGGGCAGACCGCGCGGGACCACTGAGTGGTGTGCATCGTGAAGTCGCAGGTCACGGGTCTGGTGTGAATGGTG
>NZ_JAVFVX010000205.1:0-6579 GCF_033441795.1 Streptomyces sp. ADMS
CTGGCGACCTCAACCTTGGCAAGGTTGCGCTCTACCAACTGAGCTACGTCCGCATGTCGTTTCGGTGCGCTCTCGCGTCCCGGCGACGAGTTGAACTCTAGCGGATTCCGGGGCCAGTACAAAAACACGTTTGTGCAGCGTGCTGCGCTGTGCCCCCTCGAAGACATGGTCAGGGCACCCGCAGGACACCCGCCATAGACTCGGCGATGTGTCCGATCTCGCTCCTCTCGCCCGCTTCGGCGGTCTCGTCGCCACCGGTCTCCTCGATGTCACCAGCGATCCCGCCGCCCTCGACTCCACCGGTTTCTGGGCCGTGTGCGCGGACTACGGGGGCCGTTTGACCTGCGCCCGCTTCCGCGACGTGCGAGAGGAGCCGGTGCCCGCGCCGAGGCCGGGACCGGGGGAGTGGCGGGGTCCGGCCGCCGGTGACTGGACGTCTTCCCTCGACCGCGCCGCGTACACGGCGGGGGTGCGCCGGATCCGGGAGCACATCGCGGCCGGCGAGGTCTACCAGGCGAACCTCTGCCGGGTGCTCTCCGCGTCCGTCGGCCCCGGCGCCGATGTGGACGCACTGACCGCCCTGCTCGCGCACGGCAACCCGGCACCCTATGCAGGAACGATCCGCCTGCCCGCGTACGGGGTCGAGATCGCCACCGCGTCCCCCGAACTCTTCCTCCGCCGTGTCGGCCGGACCGTCGAGTCGGGCCCGATCAAGGGCACCGGACGCACCGAGGCGGATCTCCTGGAGAAGGACTACGCCGAGAACGTGATGATCGTGGACCTGGTCCGCAACGACATCGGGCGCGTGTGCGCCACGGGCTCGGTGACCGTCCCCGAACTGTGCGTCGTGGAGAAGCACCCGGGACTGGTGCATCTCGTGTCGACGGTACGGGGCGAGCTGCGCCCGCAGGCCGGCTGGCCGGAGCTGCTGGCGGCGGCCTTTCCGCCCGGCTCGGTCACCGGAGCGCCCAAGTCGAGCGCCCTGCGGATCATCGACGCCCTGGAGACGGCGCCCCGCGGCCCGTACTGCGGCGGCATCGGCTGGGTCGACGCGGACCGGGGGACGGGCGAACTGGCGGTCGGCATCCGCACGTTCTGGACCGACCGGGCCGACGGCATGCTGCGTTTCGGGACGGGAGCGGGCATCACCTGGGGTTCGGACCCGGAGGCGGAGTGGCGGGAGACCGAGCTGAAGGCGTCCAGGCTGCTCGCGGTAGCGTCGGGACAGTATGCGCCGAGCGGAGAGGGAACGTTGACGTGAAGCTTTGGCTCGACGGCAGGCTGCAGGACATCGAGGCCGCCCGCGTCTCCGTGTTCGACCACGGGCTGACCGTGGGCGACGGCATCTTCGAGACGGTGAAGGCGGTCGGCGGCCGGCCGTTCGCACTCACCCGCCACCTGGACCGGCTGACCCGCTCGGCCCGCGGCCTCGGTCTGCCCGACCCCGACCTCGACGAGGTCCGTCGCGCCTGCGCGGCCGTGCTCGACGCCAACCCGATGCCACTGGGCCGCCTGCGCATCACCTACACGGGCGGCCACGGCCCGCTCGGCTCCGACCGCGGCGAGCACGGCCCGACCCTGGTCGTCGCCGTCGGCGAATCCGCCCGGCGCCCCGACACGACCGCCGTGATCACGGTCCCCTGGACGCGCAACGAACGCGGCGCCGTCACCGGCCTGAAGACCACGTCGTACGCCGAGAACGTCGTCGCCCTCGCCAGGGCGCGCGAACAGGACGCGTCCGAGGCGCTGTTCGGCAACACGGTCGGCCGGCTGTGCGAGGGGACGGGGTCGAACGTCTTCGTCGTCCTGGACGGCGAGATCCACACCCCGCCGCTTGCCTCCGGCTGCCTCGCCGGCATCACGCGCGCACTCGTCGTCGAGTGGACGGGAGCCGGGGAGACCGACCTGCCGCTGGATGTCCTGGAACGCGCGGACGAGATCTTCCTGACGTCCACCCTGCGGGACGTACAGGCCGTTCGGCGCGTCGACGGCCGGCAACTCCCGGGCGTACCCGGCCCGGTGACGGCCAAGGCGATGCGGGTCTTCGTCGAGTGGGCGGGGGGCGACCGCGATCCCTGAGCGAGGGCAAGTTGAAGAAGACCGCATGAAAAGAGGCTGACGGCGGACTCCGCAGCGGGTAGAACACCCCTGATGACCACCACCCTGCGGCCGACCGAGCCGCTGCAGCACGAGGCCGACGGGGCGCGTTCACGCCGATACCAGGTGTGCGTGAACAGCCGTCCAGTCGGCGCGATACACCTAGCCACCGACCCCGTGTTCGGCGACTCGGTGGCGAAGATCCTGGATCTCCGGATCGACGAACGGGACCGGCGGCGCGGCCGCGCCACGGTGGCCGCGCTCGCCGCGGAGGAGGTGGCGCGGGGCTGGGGCTGCAGGCGCATCGAGGCGTCCGTCCCGGGCGACGCGCCGGCGGCGCTGAGGCTCGCGACCGCGCTCGGCTATGTGCTCCGCAACCGCCGGATGGAGAAGGCGCTCGGCGCCGCCCCGCCCGAACTGCCCGCCGGGAGCCGTGGCCGGCCCATGACGGAGGCGGAGTTCGTGGGGTGGGAGGCGGCGGGCAGGCTGAGCTACGCGGAGAGCTGGATCGAGCGGGGCGTGCCGGCGGCGGAGGCGCACGCCAAGGCGGAACGGGACCACGAACTGCTGCTGACGCAGGGTGTGGCCGGCGAGGACGTGACGCTCAGCGTCCTGGAACACGAGGGCATCCGGGTGGGCACCCTGTGGCTGGGCTCCCGTGAGGGCCTGGGTTTCGTCTACAAGGTCGAGGTCGACGCGGAACACCGGGGCAGGGGCCACGGCCGCACCCTCATGCTTCTGGCCGAGGCCCAGACGATCGAGGCCGGACGGCCGCTCATCTCCCTGAACGTCTTCGCGGGCAACACCCCGGCGGAACGGCTCTACGAGTCCTTGGGGTACGAGACGGTGGCACACCACATGAACAAGGACCTGCTGTAGCCCGGCGATCGAGGGCCGCTTCGACGGGCTCGGTCGTCAGGCCTCCTGCCCGGCCAGCAGGCGGTCCACGATCTCCTCGATCCGTTCCCGCAGCCCCTCCTGGCTCTTGCCGCCGTCGAGACGCTCCCCGGCGATGATGTACGTCGGCGTGCCGGTCACGCCGATGGCCTTGCCCTCGGCCTGGTCGGCGTCGACGATCAGGATGTGCCGGCCGTCGATCAGCGCGGTGTCGAACTCCTCGGCGTCCAGGCCGAGTTCGCCGGCCACCTTGACCAGGAAGGGTTCGCCCCTACGGTCCAGCTCCTCGACACGGCCGAGCACGGCCTCGACGTACGGCCACGCCCGCCCCTGCTCCGCCGCCTCCTCGGCGGCCTGCGCGGCGGCGAAGGAGTGCTTGTGCCGCTCCAGCGGGAAGTGCCGCAGCCGCAGCTCCAGTCGGTCGCCGTAGCGGGCACGCAGGGCGCGTACGTCGTCCAGGGCGCCGCGGCAGTCCGGGCACTGGAGTTCGCACCAGACCTCCAGGACAGGGGCGGAGGCGGGGGCAGGAGTGCCGACGGGCGCGGAGGAGGAGTCGTTCATGGGCACCAGTTTCCCAGCCGCGACAGTGGCCGCCGTACGAGGGGACCGGGACCTGTGGAGGAGGCGACCCGGAGATGTCCCTGATGTCCGGCCGGAGCATGGCATCCGGAGGACCGGACGGTGCAGGATGGAAGGGACGAAGCGCGCCTGCGCGACCGAACCCTGCCTGGAGGACCGGATGATTGCCGAGACCGTCTGTTCCGCCGTCTCCGTGGCCGGCCTGGGCATCGCGGCGGTCACGGCGTACCGCAAGCGTTTTCTCGCGGCTGCCCGTATCACCGCGTACTCGCTGGTTCCCGTCGGCCTGGTGATGACCGGGGTGGTCGGGTGGCTGGCCGACACCGCGTTCAGTCCCTCAGCCTGGGCCGGATTCGGTGTGCTCGGAGCTGCCTGGCTGCTGTTCACGGCCACGCGCGCGGTGGAGCGCCGAAGGGGTGGCAGCCGCAAGGAACGCGGGGAGGCGCAGGCCGCACGCCGAGAGGCGGTGGCTCCGGCAGCCTCGGCGCCCTCGCTGGGGCAGGGGCAGGGGCAGGGGCAGGGACAGGGACAGGGCAAGGCAGCCCGCCCGGCGCCCCAGCCCGCGGCCAAGCCGCGCAGTAGCGGTGCCGGGGACGACTTCAGCGACATTGAGGCGATCCTGAAGAAGCACGGCATATGACGAAGCACGGCGGCTGACGTACTGAAACGACACAAACGGCCGGGAGGCGTCGGAGGTCGCCCGGAAACGATCATGACGCGCTGCGGACATTTCGGAATTCGGCGAACTACCGCCCATTCTGGGCGCGTTGATCGCGGAGAGGGTGCTGGCTGCGTCATCATCGCGGCGAGATGCTGGACACAACACAGAGCGAGGCCGTGCCGCCGAAGGACGAGCCGCGCGGGTGCCTTTTCGCCCTTTCCCAGCCACCGCTGATGATCTTTCTTGCGGTGATCGGGTGTCTGCTGCTCATGGCTTCGTTGCATGATCTGCTATTGCTGTGAGCTGTACACGCCAGTCCCCGGCGTCACCCGCCGGGGGCTGCGTCGCCACCAGTTTCTCGATCTGTCAGCCCGCCGACTCCTTGCGGCGCGCCCGGTAGGCCGCCACATGAAGCCGGTTTCCGCAGGTGCGGCTGTCGCAGTACCGCCGGGACCGGTTGCGGGAGACGTCTACGAAGGCGTGCCGGCAGTCCGGGGCCTCGCAGCGCCGAAGCCGTTCCTGTTCGCCGGCGACCACGAAGAAGGCGAGGGCCATCCCGCAGTCGGCGGCGAGGTGGTCGGCGATGGACGCGCCGGGGGCGAAGTAGTGCACGTGCCAGTCGTAGCCGTCGTGGTCGGTGAGCCGGGGTGTGGTGCCGGCCGCGGCGACCAGCTCGTTGATGAGCGCGGCGGCGGTCCGGGCATCCGGGGCCGCGAACACCCCGGCGAACCGTCCGCGGATCCGGCGTACGGCGGTGAGGTCGAACTCCGACAGCGCACCGATGTCACTTATGTTGTGCTTTCGTGCGAAATCTTCGAGCGCGTCGACATCGGGCAGCCCGTCCGCCGTGTCGTCCTCCGGCGCGGTGTTCACCAGATCGACCACGGTGTCGAGGGCGCACCGGGTGTCGTGGGTGATCAGCACGTTGCTCTCCCTGGCCTGCCTGGGTGGTCGGGCGGGCACCCGCCCGCCGATGCTGGCCGATGGTAATGGCTCGCAGCGACCGAGGTGGGCGTCGGTCCGGGGGAGCCTGGGGCAGCTGCCCGGGGGAGACGCGCGGGCACACCGCCGCCGCCCCGCGGAAAGCCCGCGGGGCGGCGGCGGTGTGGCATATGCGGTTGTCCTGACCCGAGCCGTCTCCCCGAGTGGACGGCGCCGGGCGGCTCTGTGCTGCCTCGTCCTAGCTTTCCGCCAGGATGTGGGACAGCTCCTGGTCGAGGTCGAAGTGGCGGTGTTCCGTGCCGGGTGGCACAGCGGCGTCCGTTCGCTTCAGGAAGGACTCCAGGGCTCGTGCGGGGGCTTCGAGCAGGGCCTCGCCCTCCGGGGAGCTGAGGGCGATGCAGACAACGCCCTGACCGTGGCTCCGGGACGGCCAGACTCGGACGTCACCGGTACCGGTGGGCCGGTGGAGGCCCTCCGCGAACAGGTCGCGGGCGAACACCCACTCGACGGTTTCCTCGGCTCCGGTGTGGAAGGTGGCGTGCACGGCGTAGGGATCGGCCGTGTCATACCGCAGTCCTGCGGGAACGGGCAGTGAGGACTCGCTCGACACAACGAGGCGCAGGTGCAGCTCGCAGCTGACCGTGGTGTTCATAAGCGCCAAGGCCTTTCGCTCAGTGTGCGCTCGGGGATTCGCACGTCGGCGAAATCGACATGCCACCTACGGTGCCGTTGTAAACCCCTCTGAGTGTTTTGCGTGCCTTTACGTAACTCTTCCGGCCGAGAACCGGTTCGTCGGTTACGACCATTCCGGTGACCGGTTTCCGTCCGGTAGGGTTTGGCCGTATGGATACGGGGAGTGACAAGCCTGGCGAGGTTGCCGTGGCACCGGATCGGGTCGGGGCCGGTGAGGCTGCGGACGAGCGGGAGCTCGGGTCGAGAGCGCCGGAATTCATCAAAGCGCGCCGCGTGCTGCACATGAGCTGGCAGGTCGGCGTATTCGTCGTGGGCCTCGCCGTGGTGGGCGCCGGCGTGGTCATGCTGCCGCTGCCCGGGCCGGGCTGGCTGGTGATCTTCGGCGGCATGGCGATCTGGGCCACCGAATTCGTCTGGGCCCAACTTGTGCTGCGCTGGACCAAGCGCAAGGTCACCGAGGCGACGCAGCGCGCACTCGACCCCAGGGTCCGCCGCCGCAACATCATCCTCACGACGGTCGGCCTTGTGATCGTGGCGGTTCTCGGCGGGATCTACCTGTGGAAGTTCGGGCTGGAAATGCCCTGGAAGATCAAGAATCAGTGATCCGGCGCGCGTCCGGGGAACCCCCTGACATGGGGTAATGTTCTCTCCGTGTCCGGGCGATTAGCTCAGTGGGAGAGCGCTTCGTTCACACCGAAGAGGTCACTGGT
>NZ_JAVFVX010000206.1:0-6327 GCF_033441795.1 Streptomyces sp. ADMS
CACCAGCCACATCAAGATCATCTCACCCGTGACCCGCAGTTACGGGACAGCCCTTTGACCAGTAGATCCGCCGTTGATTAGACACTCCCGTTCGACGATGCGCTTCAGAAGGGGCTCGACCTCATTGCTGAGATCAAGAAAGGCAAGCAGGAGTGAGTCGAGCCATCGCCGTGATCACGTCCTCGGCGGCGAAACGCCTTCAGACACTCGGTGCGGCCGCTCAGCAGGCTGTCGAAGAACTGCGACTGGAGCTGGAGGACAATCCCAAGCTCGGAGTCCGGCGTGGTTTGGTGCACGGTAACGGCGGCACAGTCGTCTACCGGACCCGGCTGGAACCACGCGAGGACATGCCGGGCCCGACCGTCGTGTACGCGTATGCGCCACAGCCGTATCCGCCCGCGGTCGCGATCATCACTGTCACCCCCGACGACGTGATCAACGAGTCGCAGGCCTGACAAGGCCTTCGCAGCAAGAAGGCGCCCTGTCCCCCTCCGCCCGTGGGCGGGTCGGACGGGGCACATCTGGGTGATCAGCTCTCGCTCGTCGGCCTTCGCAGAGCATCGCTTCTTGGGGCCCCTCACACCGGATAGGCCGTATGAATGTTGCCGTCCCGGATGACGACCTCGACGACACTCGTCTCCCGCCCGCTGCCGTTGATACCGACAGGGCTGCCGTGGTCGAAGCGGTGGAGGTGGGTGTTCTGGCCGGCTCGGGCTCGGGGGTTGGGGATGGCCGGGGTTCCGTCGACGCCCGCCATGAGGCGTCGGCCCAGTACGAAGTCCTCGCCGTCCCAGAGGAAGTCGTCGTAGAACTCACCCGGCAGTGAGGGTTCCGGGCCGGTGGGATCGGCTGACTCCCGTACCCGGTCCTGCGCGCCGGGGCCGTGCTGACCCTCGATGTGGTTCTCGCGGTCCGTGCTGATTCCGTGGTTGCTGCCTTCGCAGCTCACCAGACCCAAGGGGTCGGTGAAGCGGAGGGGGTTGGTGACGTATGCGTGGTGGTTCGGGGCGGGGGCCAGGCCCAAGGGGTCGGGGCTGATGTAGCGGGCGTTCTCGGGGTCGTAGTAGCGCCGGAAGTTGTAGCGCAGGCCGGTCTCGGCGTCGTGGTACTGGCCTGGGAAGCGGAGAGGGCAGTCGATCGGGCTGTCCGGATCGTTCCTCCCGGCGCCGAACGGTGTGCCCCACAAGGTGGTTCGGGCGCGCCACGCGACCCGGCCCTCCTCGTCGATCAGCTCGGTCGGGGTGCCGACCAGGTCGGTGACGATGGCGTAGAAACGGCGGTCGACCTCGTCCTGGTCGAGGTCGAGGCCGGGATTGATGCGGTTCTCGTCGAGCTGCAGCAGCGCGCGGTTGGTGCCGGGGGCCCATTCCCAGCTTCTCGTCGCGCCGTTGCCTGTCGCGTCGGCCTGTTCCGCCAGGTGTGAGCCGTCCCAGGTGAAGACGGTCTCCTCGATCACGCGGTGGCCGTCGTCGGACAGGAGTTGCTTGGCGACGCGTCGGCCCAGGCCGTCGTAGACGTACGCCCAGCAGCGCCCGTCCGGGGTGGTGACCTGCGTGAGGCGGTCCTCGGCGTCCCATGTGTATGTCCACTCCCGCGCGCCGCCGGACAGCAGTCTGCGCGACTGCCGGACGAGGCGTCCCTGGGCGTCGTGGACGTAGGTGATGTGGCCGGCCCGGCGCACGACCGTGCCGTCGTGGACGCGTTCTGCCTGCGGGCCCTCGGGGGTGTCGGCCTGGTTGACGTTGCCTGCCGCGTCGTAGGTGTAGCGCTCCGACCACCCGGTGGCAGAGACCGTCTCCACCCGGCCCAGACGGTCGTGGGTGAAGCGGCGGGTGCCGTAGGTCTGGTCCTCGATGGCGGTCAGGTTGCCGTCCTGGCCGTAGGAGTACGCGCGGTGCAGCAACCGTTCCGACCGTTCGTCGGACAGGCCCGCGCCCTGCGTGACCGTCTGGCCCGTCAGGCGGTGGCCCGCGTCCCACTCCTGGGACAATACGGCCGTCCCGCCGAGCCGCCGCTCGGTCTCGTGCCCGGAGGCCCCGTAGCCGAAGGACAGCGCGTTGCCCGCGAGTTGAACCTGTGTGGGGCGGTTGTTCGCATCCCACTCCCACCGGCTGACGGTGCCCGACGGTGTGCGTCGCTCCACCCGGCGGCCGAGGATGTCGTACGTCGTGTGCAGAGCGCGGCCGTTGCACTCCTCGGCGACGACACGACCGACCGCGTCCCGGGTGAGGGTGAGCACCGTGTCGGGGGTGACGGCCCCGACCAGCAGGCCGGCGGCGTCGTGGGTGAACGTCGTGACCGCGTCCCCGGAGTGCCGTTCGACGACCCGGTCGCAGGCGTCGCGCACGTAGGTGGTGATCTCGCCTGCGCCGTTGGTGCGGCTGGTCAGACGGCCCGCCGCGTCGTAGGAGTAGGAGACCGTACGGCCGTTGAAGTCGGTCTCGGCCACGAGCCGGCCCGCCGGGTCGTACGTGTACGACCACACCGCGCCCGACGCGCTCGTCACGGAGGTGAGGCGGAGTTCGGTGTCGTAGACGAAGCGCACAATCGAGCCGTCCGCGTCCGTGCGGGCGACGGGGCGGTCGAAGTGGGTGAAGGCGTGCGTGACGCTGCGGCCATCGGGGCCGGTATAGCGGACCGTGTTGCCTTCGCCGTCGTACGACCAGCTTTCGCTGCGCCCGTCGGGCATGGCCCGTTCGGCGGGGCGGCCCTCCACGGTCCAGGTCGTGCGCGTCCTCGCGCCGGTGGGGTCGACCGTCTCGGTGATGCGCCCGAAGGCGTCGCGAACGACGCGCGTGGTGCCGCCCAGCGGCGCCGTGGTGGAGGCGGGCAGGCCCAGCGGGCCCGGCTCGACCTCGTGGGCCGCTCCCAGGGCGTTGGTGACGGAGAGGAGGCCGCCGGACGCGTCGTAGGCGAACCTGGTGACCGTGCCATCGGGGGCCACCGTCGCCGTCGGGCGGCCCTGCTCGTCGTACGCGTACCCGCGTCGGCCGCCGGTCGGCAGGGTGATCGTCAGCGGGCGGTCGAAGGCGTCGTACTCGGCGGTGGTGGCCGTGCCGTCGGGCCGGAGCACCGAGGTGAGGTTGCCGCGGTCGTCGTAGGTGAAGCGGGAGGTGTGGCCGAGCGGGCCTGTTCGGGAGAGCAGTCGGTTGTACGGGTCCCACTCGGCGTACGTGGTGTTGCCGAGGGGGTCGGTCTGGGCGACCAGCTGACGGCGTTCGTTGTGCCGGTAGACGGTGGTGTGGCCCAGCGAGTCGGTGTAGCGCGTCTCTCGGGCCTCCGCGTCGTAGGCGATGGCGCAGGAGAGGTACCCGCCGGCGCCCTCCCCCCGTATACAGCGGTCCTGGTCGTCGTACGTGAAGCGGTACCAGGAGCCGTTGCGGTCGGTCCATGACGTGATGCGCGCACGCTCGTCGTAGGTGAGCCTGAGCGGAAGGCCGCTGGAGTTGCGGATCTCGGTGAGGTGCCCGTCGGGGCTGTATCCGTAGCGCAGCAGTGTCGTGCCGTCGGGGCCGTCCTCCTCGTTGCGCAGCCGCAGCCCGACGACGCGGCCGTCCTCGGTGTCGATGTGCAGGTGGCGGCCGGCGGAGTCGCGGACGGCGGTGGGGGAGCCGTTCTCGTCCCGGTCGAAGTCGATGCGCCGTCCGCTGCGGTCGGTCACCGCGGCCAGCGGGAGAACGAACGTGTCGTGGACGGCTGCGGCACTGCCGAGCGGGGCGAAGTGCCGGGTGTGACCCGTCGCGGGATCGGTGACGCGGATGGGGGCACCGGGTGCGCCGTCCCAGTCGAGCGGCCAGCGTGGACCCTCCAGCGGCAGGACCGACGTGCCGGGTGTGGGCACGGGGTAGATGAGGATCATGCCGTCGTCCGCCGCGAACACGGCGCCGTCGCTGTCCAGTTCGAGACGCTCGTCGAGCGTGGAGGCCCAGGACGGGCCGAACCAGCGCCCCCACTGGTAGGTCGAGAGGTGCGTGCGCCGCAGGACGAGTGGGAAGAGGCCGGGGAGCTCGACGTCGGTCTCCTCCATGAGCATCTCGCCGGAGATCATGTCGACCGGGTCACCGTTCTTGCAGCGCGTCTTGGCGGGCTTGCTCGCCCCCACCGCGTCGTCCGCTCCCCGGCGCAGCCCGCCCCTCAGTGCCGTGGCCATGCCCTTGAGCCCCGTCTTGCCGAGGCCCTTCATCCCCTTGGCGAGTTTGCCGAGTGACGTGATGCCCTTGCCGCCGGGTATGCAGTCGAGGGCGGCGAAGCCCACGTCCCACAGGGAGGCCTGGCCTTTCGCGTACTTGTTGAGAGTGTCGGCGAGGACCACGAGCGCGGCGATCAGGACGATCGCACCGAGGATCGGCCCGCCGATGATCATTGCGACGACGCCGACGACGGTGACGACGATTTTGCACACCGCGACGATGGTGTCCCAGTTGTCGGAGACCCAGTCGCCGATCTCCTCGTACCAACTGCGGTTCTGGATACCGGCGTCGGAGGCCTCGTCCAGCTTCCGCTTGGCGTCCCCAGCGGCCTCCTCGCGCATCCGCCGCGCGTCCTCGGCCATCTTCTTCGCCGCGTCCAGCGCGTTGGAGGCCGAGGTGACGTCCGACTGGGCCGAGGACCGCGCGGACTCGGCGTTCTGCGCGTCCCGGGTGGCCGCCCGCACCTTCGCCTCGTCGGGCTTTTCGACGCCCTTCCCGCCGGTCGGGTCGTCCTTGTACTTGTCGGCCTCCTTGGTCGCCCGGCTCATCCACGAATCGGCGGACGACAGACGGGACTTGGCGGACGAGAGATCGGCCTGCGCCTCCCGCCCCTTGGCGAGTGCCCTGTCCGCGAGCGCCTGGGCGCGCTCAAGCTGCGGCCAGTACCCCGCGAGCGCGTCCCCGGCCAGGTCGTAGGACTTCTTGAGCTTCTGCAGGTTTTTCGGAACGCTGGAGAACTCGTCCCGGAAGACATCGGCGGTCTTGCCCACCGACGTCAGAATGGCGTCTTCCCCCGCCATCCCCTTCACCAGCCGCAGTGCTTCCGAGACGTCGTCGGCGAAGTCGTGCAGGGTCCTCGCCAGCGACCGCACCCGGGTCGGGTCGCCCGGCGTCGGGTCCTTGTCCAGGTCGAGAACGTGCCAGTCCGTCGGCCGATATCCCACTTTCGTCCCCCGTCGCACTGCTTCACTCAAGTTCACTCAAGGCGCGTATGCCTCAGCAAAGTTACTCGATCCCTGCTCGTAGACTTCGGGCGTGAACGACAACGATGTGCCCCCCGGCGATGCTGCTTCCCGCCAGCTCCGCTGGGAGCGGTCCAGCCCGGCGGAGCTGAAGCAGTTGGCCGAGTCACGCCCGGCGGAACTGTACGAAGCGGCGCGGCAGTTGTGTCGCACGACGTTCGGTGCAGGGCCCGAGGAGCCCTCCGCAGCGCGGGTCGTAGGTCGGATCGCCGACGCCCTCGCCGACACGCGCTCCCGGGACTGTGCGAGGTTCGCCGTGGACATTGTGGGGCTACTGGTGCCGCTCGGGCCCGGGCGGCGGGAGGAAGTCGACCGGCTGCGGCGCTCGGTGGCCGAGAAGCTGGTCAGGACTCAGCAACCGCGTGATCTGGAAGCCCTGTTCGGGGAGCTGCCGGAGGGGCTCGATGACCCCGCGGTGGAGGTGCGGGCCTGCATCCTCGGCGAGCTCGCCGTGATCGGGGCGGGGCGTGGTCGGCCCGCCCCGGACGCTTACGCGGAGAGGCTGCGCGAGCTGGGGCACCCGCTGGCCCGGCTGCCGAGGACACGCCTGGACATCGAGCATCGGTTCGGGGTTCGCGTCCGGGGTCTCGGGTCCGTGAAGACCCCCGACCAACTGCGGTCCCGCTTCCCGGAGGTTCCCCCCACCGACAGTGGTGCGGCAGCCGGGCGTACGGCCGTTGAAAGCGCCGACGCCAGGCGCGCGGGGAGGGCTGCCCAGCCCTTCACCGTCAGTGGCTGGTCCCGCGAGCCCGAGGCGCGTTTCTTCACGCTGCCGAGCCCGCTCGATCCGGACGACTTCACCATCGCGTTCATCAGGGAACTGCCTCTGGAGTGTCTGGAGGGCGAGGGCACGCGCCGGGGCGGTGCCGTCACCTGCCTCACCGCGCCCGACGACGTGATCAACGAACTGTTCGCGGCAGCGCACAACGGCGGGGTGAACGGTCAGGGGCAAGGTGCCGCGTACGCTCGACTGCACGCCTGGAACAGTCTGTACGCGCTGATGGGGCTGCCCGACGGCATCCCGTTCATGGAGGCGGTACGGCACGCCGCCGACCACCGGTGGCTGCGTTTCATGGCGTTCACGGACTGGTTCCACCACGACACGGCGGACGTGG
>NZ_JAVFVX010000207.1:0-6207 GCF_033441795.1 Streptomyces sp. ADMS
ACCCCGGACCCGCTGATTAAGAGTCAGCTGCTCTAACCAACTGAGCTAGCGGCGCGCGGTGACGTCGGCAACTCTACCCGACACCGATGAGTGGTCCGGACCGCCAGCGGCCCGAACCCGGTCTGTACATCATTCGGACCGTCAACATGCGACAGCGGGTGACAGTTGAGAAACTGCGTTCGTGCAGAAGCGCGCAAGTCATCGCCTGGAGTGTGAGGGGAATCGTATGGCGACTCCGGTATTCGAGGAATTCGATCCCGTGAGCGACTGCGAATGCCCCGGATGTGTTCACGGACGAAGGACCGCGCCGTATTCCGGACCGGTGTCGGGCACGGCCCCGGGACCCGCCCGTACGGCGGTCCGGCGGACCCTCGTCGTCGCCGCGGCGGCCTCCACCGTCCTCGGCGCCGGACACGCCCTGCCGGCCGCGGCGGCCCCGCAAGCCCCCCACCGTCCGGGCGTGCCGGCAGGTGACGAACCCGGGACCCCGCAGGGCGGCAAGACCCCGCTGCACGGCCCGGCCGGGAAACCGGCGTTGGACAAGCTCCGGGCGACGACCCGGGCGGAGATCATCAACCGGGCCAGGACCTGGGTCGCGGCACGGGTGCCGTACAGCATGAGCACGTATTGGGGAGACGGTTACCGGCAGGACTGTTCGGGCTTCGTCTCCATGGCCTGGAACCTCGCCGGCAACGAATGGACGGGCAGCCTCGACAAGTACGGCGTGCGGATTCCCAAGGGGGATCTGCAGCCCGGTGACATTCTCCTGTTCCACAATCCGTCGGACCCGCAGAAGGGTTCGCACGTCGTCATTTTCGGCGGCTGGACTGACTACACGCACACCTATTACATCGCCTACGAGGAGACCCGCCCGCACGCCCGCAGGCAGGCCACTCCGTTCGCCTACTGGAGCCACTCGGACCGCTATCAGGCCTATCGCTACAAGGGGCTCGCCGCGACCACGGGCGGCGCCCCGGACCCGGACGGCACCGGCGGTACGGGTGACACGGACGGTCCGGCGGGCGCTGCGCACGGCGCCTCCCCGGACGCGGCGACCCGGTTCCCGGGCGCGCGGCACTTCGGTCCCGGCGCCAGCAACAAGTACGTCACCCAGCTCGGCCGGATGCTCGTGGCGCGAGGTGGCGCCCGCTACTACACCTCGGGTCCCGGCCCGCGCTGGTCGGACGCGGACCGCAGGGCGACCCGGGCGTTCCAGCAGGCCCAGGGCTGGAGGGGTACGGCGGCGGACGGACTGCCGGGGCCGCGCACCTGGGCGCTGCTGACGAGCGGGACGGGCAGGGACATCGCGGAGAAGCCGGGCGGCGCGGCGCCCGGGACGACTCCCGGAACAGCACCTGCCGCGGAACCCGGGACGGTTCCCGGCGCGGCCGGCCCACCCGCAGCCGCGAAGACGGTGCCCGAGTTCCCCGGCCGGGGCCTGTTCCGGCCGGGCTCCAGCAGCCCGCACATCACCCAGCTCGGAAAGCAGCTGGTGAGGAAGGGCTTCGGTCGGTACTACACGACCCGGCCCGACCCGCGCTGGAACGAGTCGGACCGGCGAGCGGTGCAGGCCTTCCAGCGCGCCCAGGGCTGGCGGGGCGGCGCGGCCGACGGCTACCCGGGCCCGGAGACCTGGCGCCGCCTCTTCTCGTCGTAACGCCTGCCGGGCACCTGCCCGGCACCTGCCGGTTGGCGGGCAACCACTGTCGCGAACAGGGCGAGCGGCAGCGCGCACAGCAGTACGCACAAGGCACGTGGCAGCGCACGAACGCATCTGGCGCGGAGGCTGGAGGCACAAATGAGTACGACGACCGAACAGACACCTGAGCCCGAGGGTCCCCCGGACAGCGGCCCCCGGCCCGTCCGGCTCATCCAGAACGAGGCGACAACCGAGATCCCCGTCCACCTGCTGTTCCGCGACGATCCCGACCCGGTGTCACTGCCGCTGCGACCAGCCGTGGTGGGGCGCCGGCAGGGTACGGGCGAGCAGCCGCGCGTCCGCAGACCCGCACCGGCCAAGCCCCGCCCGGCGGTTCCCGCGGTCGACCCCGAACTGGTGGAGCGCCCGGCACGGGTGCTGCCAGGTGCGGTGGGCGTGCTCGCCGGTGCCACCGGGATGGCCGGGGGCGTGCTCACCTCCTGGTGGGCGGGAGCGCTGCCGCCCCTCGCGGTGGAGGCGCTACGGCTCCCGGCGGCATACGCGGGCGCCGGTCTCGGTCCGGCCCAGTGGGCGGCGTACGCCGGGGCGGGCGCCCTCGGGCTGTTCGGATTCGGTGGGCTGGCGCGGGGGCGTACCGGGCGGGCCTGGGTGCTCGGCCTGTTCGGCCGCTACCGGGGGACCGTCCGGCGTACCGGGCTGCTGTGGGTCAACCCGCTGCTGCTGCGCGGCCGGGTCGACGTACGGCTGCGGCACTGGCGGGGCGAGCCCATGCCGGCGGCCGACGCGAACGGGGTCGCGCTGCGGGTCGTCGTCCTCGTGGTGTGGCGGGTGCGGGACACCGCGCGGGCCACGCTGGGGGTCGAGGACCACGAGACCTACCTGCGTGAGTGCGTCGAGGCGGCGCTCGTCCGGGTGCCGGTGGAGATGCCGGGCGCGGGCAGGCGCGCGATGGAGACGGCCGGGGAGGCGCTGACCCGGGCGGTCGCGGCGGACACGGCGCCGGTCGGCCTGGAGGTGTTCTCGGTGCTGCCGGTCCGGGTCGAGTACGCCCCCGAGGTCGCCGCCGCGATGCACCGCCGCCGCATCGCCTCTCTGGACGCCCAGCACCGGGCCGCCGCGCTCACCTCGGTCGTCGACTCGGTGGAGGACACGGTGACCCGGCTGACCATGCGGGGCCTGGTCGAACTGGACGACTACGAACGCAAGGTGCTGGTGAAGGACCTGACGGTCGCCTTCTGCGCGGGGCGCGGCGAGCCGGGGCCGTGAGGGTGGGGGAGTCGGGCCCGTGATTGGTCTGGACATGCCCAATGGGCGGTAATAACCTGTTGCTTGGTCTAGACCTGCACGGCTCACTCGAACCTCCCCCACGTTCGGCAGGAGCGGCAGTATGCGCAAGAAGACCAAGCTGTACGCATCCATGGTGGGCCTGGCCACCACCGGCGCCCTCGTCCTCACCACCGGGGGCGCCACCGGTCACGGCTACACCGACCTCCCCATCAGCAGGCAGAAGCTCTGTCAGAACGGCACCGTGACGGGCTGCGGCGACATCCAGTGGGAGCCGCAGAGCGTCGAGGGCCCCAAGGGCTTCCCCGGCTCCGGACCGGCCGACGGCCGGATCTGCTCGGGGAACCACGGCAACTTCGGCGCGCTCGACCAGCCGAGGACCCCGTCCGGCGGCGCCTGGCCGACGACCGGGGTGACGGGCGGCCAGAGCTACACCTTCCGCTGGCAGTTCACCGCCATGCACGCCACGACCGACTTCAGGTACTTCGTCACGAAGTCCGGCTGGAACCAGAACCACGCCCTCGCCCGTTCGGACCTCAACCTCACCCCGTTCCTCACGGTCCCCTACAACGGCCAGCGTCCGCCGGCCACGCTCTCCCACACGGGCAGGCTGCCGTCCGGGCTCAGCGGACGGCACATGATCGTCGCGGTGTGGACGATCGCGGACACGGCCAACGCCTTCTACGCCTGCTCGGACGTCACGTTCTGAGCATTCCTTGAGTGAATCCACGACCCCCCACGGGTACGTTCCCCGTACGCCCCCAGGACCAGGTGAGGCGTACGGGGAACTGTGCCGAACGGGATACCGGGGGATTCGCCATGGACCTGATGTTCTACGGGGGGCCGACGCTCATCATCGCGATGGGCGCCCTGATGGCGACGATCGTGTTCCGCCGGGTACTGCGGATGCGCCGCGCCTGGAACAGCGGACTGACCGCCGAGGCGCGCTGCCTGCGGACGTACACGACGACCAGCGGCTCCTCCGTGCACACGACGCTGCACCACGTCTACGAGTTCGTCGCGCGCGACGGCCGCACCGTCCGCTTCGACGAACCGCACGGCCCCGGCACGGTCATCGAGGGCGACCACGTCACCGTCTTCCACAGCGAGGGGCAGCAGGTCAACGCCACGGCACACCGGCCGGGCCCGGTCCGGCACGGGCTTGCCCTGGCCGGCGTCCTCGGGGTCCTCGGCGTGGTCGTGGTGTTCTGTGCCGGGTTCGTGTTGACGTACAGCCGGCTCTTCGAGCCGATCGGCGACGTCTTCTTCGGGACGGACGACGGCTACGTGGTCGACTCCGACACCGGGGAGACGTTCCCGGCCGACTGGGACGCGACCACGGACATGCCGTGACCCTCCACATCTGACGGTACGTCAACTATCGTGCGCGCCCATGGAGTTCATGGAGCCCGACGGGCCGGGCAGGCGCACGGTCGCGGAACTCGTGGCGCAGCGGTGGGGCGACCACCGTCCGGGCCTGTGGTGCGAGGACCGGACGCTGACCCATCACGAGGTGGCCGCGGGTGCGGCGGCCAGGGCGGCACTGCTGGCGGATCTGCTGCCGCCGGGCGCTGAGCCGCACGTAGGGGTGCTGCTCGACAACACCCCTGAATACCCGCTGTGGTTGAGCGCGGCGGCCCTCGCAGGCGCCGCCGTCGCAGGCATCAACCCCACCCGCCGGGGCCCCGAACTGGCTCGCGACATCCTGCACACCGAGTGCCCGGTCCTGATCACCGCGCGCACCCGCCTCCCTCTCCTGGAAGGCCTCGAACTCCCCGGCGTGCGCCTGCTGCTGACCGACACGCAGGAGTACGAGGACCTCCTGGCCCCGTACGGGGACGCAGAACCGGACGCCTCACGCGCGACCCCCGCAGACCGTCTCCTCCTCTACTTCACCTCGGGCTCGACCGGCGCCCCCAAGGCCGCGATCTGCACCCAGGGCAGGCTCGCCGCCGCCGGGCAGACGCTGGCCGGGACCTTCGGGGTACGCCCGGACGACGTGCACTACGTCTGCATGCCGATGTTCCACGGCAACGCGGTGATCGCGGACTGGGCCCCGGCCCTGGCGGCGGGCGCCGGGGTCGCGCTGCGCCGCCGCTTCTCGGCCTCCGGGTTCCTGACGGACGTACGCCGCTACGGGGCGACCTACTTCACGTACGTGGGCCGCGCCGTCCAGTACCTGCTGGCGACGCCCGCCCGGCCCGACGACCGGGACAACCCCCTGCGGCTGGGCTTCGGCACGGAGGCGGGCGCGGTGGACGCGGCGGCGTTCGAGCGGCGGTTCGGGGTGCGGCTGGTCGAGGGGTACGGGTCCTCGGAGGGCGGGGCGGCGGTCCGCTGGACGCCGGGGACCCCGGCCGGCGCCGTTGGCCGGGCGGCACCGGACGACGACCTCGCGGTGGTCGACCCGGTGACGCGGGCCGAGTGCCCGGCCGCCGTCCTGGACGACTCCGGCCGGCTGCTCAACGGGACAGCGGCGATAGGGGAGCTGGTGAACCGGGGCCCGAACCCCTTCGAGGGGTACTGGCGCAACCCGGAGGCCGAGGCGGCCCGCCGCAGACGGGGGTCCCCCCGGTCGAGCGAAGCCGAGACCGGGGGAGGCTGGTACTGGACGGGCGACCTTTTCTACCGGGACGCGGACGGCTTCCTGTACTTCGCGGGCCGCGCCGACGACCGGCTGCGCGTCGACAGCGAGAACCTGGCAGCCGCGACGATCGAGAACATCCTCGCCCGGTACGAGGGTGCGGTGGCCGTCGCCGTGTACGCGGTGCCGGACCCGGTGGCCGGCGACCAGGTCATGGCGACGCTGGCCGGCACCTTCGACCCCGCCGCCTTCACCGGCTTCCTGGCCGCGCAGCCCGACCTGGGGACGAAGATGGCGCCCCGCTTCGTACGGGTCGTGCGGCGGATGCCGGTCACCGCGACCAACAAGATCCACCGGGCGGGCCTCAGACGTGAGGGGTTCCGTTGCGCGGACCCGGTGTGGTGGCGCCCGCCGGACGAGCCGACGTACCGCAGGCTGACCGGGGACGACGTGACGGGGCTGGTGGCGAGGTACCGGGAGCGGGGGCGGGAGGAGCTGCTCAGCAGATAGGGCGCCGGGGTGCGCAGGACCCGCCGGAGCGAGGGGGGTGTGGGCGGCGAAGCCGCGCAAAAACAACGGTGGCGGGTGTGCTCGCACTTTCTGCGAACCTACCCGCCACCGTCACTGTGCGCCGCCAGGGACTCGAACCCCGGACCCGCTGATTAAGAGTCAGCTGCTC
>NZ_JAVFVX010000208.1:0-5913 GCF_033441795.1 Streptomyces sp. ADMS
CCATCGTCGCCGTGTGCAAGGTCGTCGTCGCGGTGCTCGGCATCGTCGCGATGATTATCGGGGGGCCGATCCTGGGTGCGATCGTGCTGATCGCTGCCCTCGTCGTGCTCGCGGACACGCTCTACAAGTATTCCAAGGGACAGGCGTCCCTGTGGGATGTGGGCCTCGCCGCGCTGGACTGCATCCCTGGCATGAAGGGGCTGACCACCCTCGGCGGCCTCGCCAAGGGCATGCAGGTGTTCGCCAAGGTCGGCCTCAAGGGCATGGCCAAGGGCCTGGGAAAGGGCGGTCTCCGGCGCGGGGTGGACAACGCGGTCAGCAAGGCCAAGCAGGCCTCGGGGCGCACCAAGAAGGGCGACCCGATCGACATGGTCTCCGGCGAGATGCTCATGGAGGAAACTGACGTCGAGCTGCCTGGCCTGCTTCCGTTGATTCTGCGCCGTACACATCTGTCGACATACCGGTCAGGGCGATCGTTCGGCCCGTCCTGGGCGTCCACCCTCGATGAGCGCCTCGAGCTGGACAACGACGGTGCCGTGTTCGCCGCCGAGGACGGCATGATCCTGCTCTACCCGGCGCCTGAACGGGGCATTTCGGTCATGCCGCTGGAAGGTCCGCGCTGGCCGTTGGACTGGGACGGCGCACCCGGATCTCCCCTGCGGATCACCGACCCGGCCACGGGGCTCATCCGTCATTTCACCCCTCAGGAGACCCCGGCAGCGGTCGATGGGGTATTCACGCTTCCCCTCGCCGCGATCACAGACCGCAACGGTCTACGGATCGACTTCGACCGTGACGCCAGAGGCGTCCCCGTCGCCGTACGTGACTCCGCCGGCCGGCACCTCCACGTCGACACCGAGGGTGAGCGCGTCGTTCGACTACGTCTGCGCAACCCGCAGGACGGCCCCGAGGGCACGGTCCTCCGGCGCTACGCCTACAGCTCCGACGGCGACCTCACCGAGATCTACAACTCCAGCGGTCTGCCACTGAAGCTCACCTACGACAGCCGGGCACGCATCACGTCATGGACTGACCGCATCGGTTGCTGGTACCGCTTCACCTACGACGATCAGGACCGTTGTATACGAGGCGAGGGAGCCGAAGGCCGTCTCTCCTGCACCATCACATACGACACCGCCAACCGCGAGACGCACTACACCGACGCACTCGGCAACACCACGACGTACCGGCACAACGAGCTCCATCAGCTCGTCGCTGTGACCGACCCGCTCGGCCACTCCACGTATTCCGAGTGGGACCGCTACGACCGGCTGCTCTCCCGCACGGACTCGCTCGGCCTGACGACCCGCTACGAGTACGACGAGCAGGGCGCCCCAACGGCCGTCATCCGACCGGACGGCTGTCAGGAGCACGCGGAGAACAACGGATACGGCCGGCCGGTGTCGGTGACCCAGGCCGACGGTTACGTCTGGTGCATGGAATACGACGAGCGCGGCAACCTGACATCGGAGACGGATCCCACCGGCGCTCGCATCTCCTACCAGTACAACGAGATCGGCTCACTCATCGCGGTCACCGACGCCGCCGGGCGTACCGCATTGCTGGAGTCCGATGCGGCGGGCCTGCCGCTCGGCACCACCGACGCCGAGGGTCGGACGACACGGTACGAGCGGGACGTGTTCGGCAGGATCACCGCGGAGACCGGACCGCACGGGGCAGTCACCCGGTTCGGCTGGACGCCGGAAGGAAGGCTCAGCCGGCGCACCCTCCCCGACGGCACCACAGAGCGACGTGTCCACGACGGTGAGGGCAACCTCATCGAGCACACGGACACCCTCGGACAGGTGACACGCTTCGAGTACGGCGGCTTCGACCTTCCCGCGGTCCGCATCGACCCCGACGGCTCCCGTCTGGAATTCGCCTACGACGGTCAGTTGCGGGTCACGTCGGTCACCAACCAACTCGGCGGTGCCTGGCAGTACTTCTATGACGAGGCGGGCCGACTGGTTCGTGAGCAGGACTTCGGCGGACGCGCACAGAGCTACCGATTCGACGCGGCCGGTCGTCTCGTGGGACAGACCAACGGCGTGGGTCAGTCCATCGACTACATCCGTGACGACTTCGGCAAGGTGGCGCAGCAGCACACGCCGGAAGGGGTCACCACATACACGTACGATCCGGTCGGAAACCTGCTCCGAGTGGTCGACGGTCAGACCGAACTGACCTACGAGCGGGACGCCCGAGGCAGGGTCCTCGCCGAAACCTGCAACGGCGCGACCGTGCGCTCGGCCTACGACGTGCTCGGCAGACGCATCCGCAGGGTGACCCCGTCGAACGCGGAAAGCACCTGGGAGTACGACGGAAACGACCGGCCCACGTTGTTGCGGACCGCGGGCAGGACTGTCACGTTCGCGTATGACGAGGCCGGGCGCGAGATCGAGCGACGCACTGGTTCCGCCGTCCTGGGCCAGACCTGGGATGCGGACGGAAGGCTGAACTCGCAGACCCTGACGGCGAGTGCCGATCCGACGGGAGCAGTCGAACCGCGACGTGTCCAGCACCGTGCGTACCGCTACCGCCCCGATGGAACGGTCTCAGCGATCAGCGACCTGCTCAACGGTGACCGCCTTGTCGACACCGACGGCACCGGGCGGGTCACCGGGGTGCGGGCGGCGACGTGGTCCGAGAGCTACGCGTACGACGCGGCGGGCAATCTCACCGAGGGTGAGTGGCAGGGGAACACGCCTGCTCGCGCCGCGCAGCCCTCCGAACTCGGATCGTTCGGATCGGTCAGCAGGGCCGGGGACATCCGCTACGAGTGCGACGGTCAGGGCCGGGTGGTGGTCAGGCGCAAGAAGCGTCTGTCCCGCAAGCCCGATGTCTGGCGCTATGCCTGGGACAGTCAGGACCGCCTCGTCGGTGTGACCACGCCCGACGGTACGAAGTGGGCCTATCTGTACGACCCGTTCGGCCGCCGTATCGCGAAACAGCGGTTCGCGCCGGATGGCGAGGCTGTCGTGGAGGAGGTGACCTTCGCCTGGGACGGGTTTGTTCCAGCTGAGCAAGTCAGGCGTGCGGGCGACGAGGCTCCCTCGTGCACGGTGTGGGACTGGGAACGGGACCGCTTCAGCCCGGTTACTCAGGTGGACAGGGTCCCCGCCGGGGAGGTCTCCCAGGAGTGGGTGGACGACCAGTTCTATTCCATCGTGACCGACCTTGTCGGCACGCCGACCGAACTGGTCGACGAACGCGGAGAATTGGCGTGGAGGGCACGCACGACCGTATGGGGCGCACCTCTCGACGACGCCAACCCCGACGGTACGTACTGCCCTCTGCGCTTCCCGGGCCAATACCACGACCCCGAAACAGCACTCAACTACAACTACCACCGTCACTATGACCCGGAGATGGGGCAGTACGTCTCGCTGGACCCCCTCGGTCTCGCGCCTGGACCGAACCCTCGCACGTACGTCCCGAATCCGTTCACCGCCGTCGACCCGCTCGGACTGTCGCCGGCCTGTCCGGATGCCGCCAGGCAGGCGGCGGAGAACCGGGCCGACGTGGAGCAGGGGCGGCCTGGCGCGAACAAACACACCCGTCCGACGAGCGCGGCCGGGCTTTCGGTGCCTGGCCACAAACAGCCCTTCGACGGTGCGAGCATCAAGGGCGGCGGAGATCATGACCTGCATCCGAATGTGCGGGCCGCCTACGACAGAGTGCCGGAAGACGTGCGGACAGGCGGACAACATGGGAAGTGCGGTGAGGCCGAAGCACTGTCGAACGCCATGAAGGCAGGTGTCGATCCACGGGGTGGTGTGATGGCAGCTGTCAATGTACGTGCAGCGGGCAATGATGCTCATCTCAAGATCAAACCTCCCTGTCCATCGTGCAAACATGTACTTGACCAACTCGGAATCACGGCGGTGACTTAGATATGACTGATGAGATCCCTTCGGAATGGTCCGCGTTGACCCATCGAGTGCTGCGGTCGGCTGCGTGGTACCCCGGACGATCAGTTCCCATCGAGAAGTGGGAGAACCTGCTTCGCGACTATGGCGGCTTTCGGATCCATGAGGCCGCACGGCGGTTCCTCGCCGAATTCGGTGGACTGGCGACGGATGAATGGACGCCTGGCCCGATCATGCCCCAGTCACCCTTCCGATTCGATCCTTTCAGCGGTGAGGCCAACGGCACGGCGCTCGCCGAACTTGGCGACACATTCACCGGGTTCAGTAAACAGGCCGGCACCCACCTTTATCCCATCGGCCGGGCAGACAGTGGTGACAGTTACCTGGGCATGGCTGTGGACGGAGCCGTCTACATCGGCCAGGAGAGCACGGAACTTCTGGCGGACACGGCCTACGAAGCGCTGGAGAACCTCGTCATGGAGCGCAATACCGGAGCTCCTCTGCCCTTCGTGCTGACAGGTGATCATCTTGAGCTGCCCCCCGAAGCCGAGCGTGAGCTGAGACCTGACGGCGTACCCCGCTGGTCCGCGGAGGCCGACCGGGTGCTGCGACTGGCCGGATGGCATCCGAGCCGTTCGGTGCCCACAGGGGGCTGGGAAGGGATCCTGCACGAAGCGGATGAGGGCTTCGTGATTCACGAGGCAGCGCGACGGTTCCTCAGCGAGTTCGGCGGTTTGGAGATCGACCAGAGGGGACCAGGCAGGACCATGGCTCGCTCACCGTTCCGGCTTGACCCTTCGTTGGCCAAGTGGGACTACGAGATCTTCGAAGTCCTCAGCGACGAGGCCGAGGCCGACCTTTACCCCATCGGTGACCTCGGTCAAGGAAACCTCTATCTGGGCATGTCGCAAAGCGGAGCAGTATATATGGGCATGGACAGCGTCGAACTGTTGGCAGACACGGCAGACGGTGCTCTGGACAAACTCATCCAGGGAATCCGATGAGGGTAGCTGTTCAGCAGGGGTGACGGATTTTCAGGCTGCGGCTACGGCGTGACGTGGTGTGAGGGCAGGCGGGAGCCACGCGCCGGTGGTGAAGAGCTGCTCGAGCGCGTCGAGTTTGTCCAGGCCCCACTTGCCGACGGTGGACAGGTAGGACTGGACGACAGCGAAGTCGATCAGTCCCCGGAGGGCGCGCCGGCAGCCGCCGGAGGTGCGTTGCTGCACCTTGACGGGGCGTTGGTCACGCTCTGCGAGATTGTTCGAGAACGGAACCTGCAGGTCGGTGCAGAAGCGGAGGATCATGTCCTCGCGGGTCTCGAACCGGCGGATCAGGGTACGGGCCTCGTCGGCCATGGGACCTCGTTTGCCGAGGTTGTCGTCCCGGCCGCGGGCCAGCGCGCCGAGGTAGCGGTTACGGATCCTGGCGCGAACATGCGGCTCAAGCGTTTCGAGGCCGGCCGCGCGGGCGGCCTGTGCCGCCTCATTGGCCTCGCACAAGGTGGTGGCCATCGCCTCGGCCCACAACTGACCGGCCCGGTCGCCCTCATGGACGCTGTGAAGATCACGCAGGAGATGCGCACCGCACCAGGCGTGCAAGACATGGCCGAGGTGGGTGTAGCCGTTGTAGCCGTCACGGACCAGCACCCCGCCGAAGGCCGGCCAGATGCCGCCCGCGTCGATGCTCTCCACCGTGCGATCCCCGACATGCATCGCTGTCAGGTACTCGGTGCAGGCGACGTGCAGGTAGCGCAGGGCGCCCTGGGCGCGGGCGCAGGTTTCGTCCGCGTGCGCGACCGGAGCGGAGGCGATCAACTCCTGCACCCGCGGCAGGAAAGCCGCCTCCAGCAGACGAGCGGCCTTCGCGCGCAGGCCGGCCACCCAGCCGCCGGACACCGGCGCCCCCAGCAACGCTGCCAGTACAGAGGCGGCCCGGCGCACGGGAAGATGATGGGCGCACACCAGCCAGGCGGGCGCGGGCCATCAGCTGGGCGCTGGCGAAGGGCCGGGAGGCGCAGGCGGACCTGTCGTCGGCCAAGTCCCGT
>NZ_JAVFVX010000209.1:0-5912 GCF_033441795.1 Streptomyces sp. ADMS
CATTCCGCCAGGCCGTCAGCGTCGGTTCGATCAGGGCCCATCGGGCGTCCGACAAGTCGCTGGGGTACGGCTTTCGATCACTCACAGCACAGCCTGAGCACAGGCATGCCGGAATCGTTCGTTCCGCAGACTGCTGGGAGGTTCTGCTGCATCTCTACGTCAGACGGGTTTTCGAAACCAGAAGCGGATGAGACGGGCGGCGAGGCCATCGCCCCGCCGGGCGATGTTCTTCACTCATCGGGCCATCCTCAACAAAATGGGACACTCGCATAAGGTATGTACGGGCCTTGACCTGCATAAACGCCCTCTCAGGGGCCCGGTGCCGCGCAGTTGCCGGACGCGACCGCGTTGGACGGCGTTATGTGACCTGTGGGGGTGTCTCAGCCCCAAGGTGTCTCAGGCGGCGCAGCTCCCATAGACGAGACGTGACGGGTGTCGCGGCCACGTGCCGCAGCGTCCGCTCAGAGGTGGCCGTCCAGGAACTTCCGTACCTCGGTGATGGTCATAGGCCCCGTGCCGTGCGCCACCGCCTCTCCCTCCTTCAGCAGGACGTAGGACGGGGCTCCGGTGATCCCGTATCGTTCGGTCGCAGCCGGACAACGTGTGATGTCGGCGCGGACGGCCGTCAGGCGGCCCGTGTAGTCGTCGGCGATGCCACCCACGACGAGGTCCATCACCCGGCAGGGCTCGATTGCCTTGGGCCATGTCCCGGTGAAGTATACGAGGACCGGAACTCCGCTCATCCCGAGGATGAAATTGAACTCCGCGTCCTCACGGGGTCGGTGAACCCGCTTCGCCATGGAAGCTCCTGTCCTCACATTCCGTCATTCCATCCCCATCATCCCTCGCGCGGTGTGCCAGGCCGGCCCGGTCGGTCGTCCGGTTGACCTGTCGGAAGGGAGGCACGGGCCGTCGCAGAACCACGGTGGTTCCCGGCGCGAGCGGCCCGGCCCCCCGCCCCTGGTGACCCGGCCTGGCCGCCCCGCCGGTCACCCAGCCGCAGCCCGCCGCGCGCCCGTGGGTCAGCTCGTGCCAGGACAGCGCCCTCCACGACGACATAACAGCTGTTTTCCAGTTCATAGTGGCCCAGATCGCCGACCAGATGCTCGATGAGCGCGTCGACGAGCGGGCCGGTGCGCATCGTCCACCGGATCCAGTCGAGCCGTATCCGCCACCGCGCTTCTCAGAGACAGCGCCCCCGACGGGCTTACCGGGGCCTTGTCCGGTCTTCACGTCAACCCCCGGTCTCAGCCGGCTGATACCGCTCTTCCCCGGGCCGCATGAGCCAGCTGATGGCACCGAGAACGAGGCACGATTCCTGGACCGCTCGCGGACGCGGTCGTGGACGGTCGACGTACGCGTCAGCCGGCCCGAAGACCGACCGCCAGCGTCAGTTCAAGGACCCGGTGTGGCGATGCGAGATCCGGAAACAGCTCCCGCAGCTGCGACATCCGGTACCGGACCGTCTGGGGATGGACGAACAACGCCGCCGCCACCTCGTCCCGCCTGCCCTGGTGCAGCAGCCACGCCCGCAACGTCTCCTCCAGCCGCCGTGCGGTCGCGACAGGCAGGGTCCGCAACGGTGCGAGGGCTCGGGCACGCAGGTCTGCGAACGCGTCCGCGTCGGCGCTCAGCACCAGCTCGGGCAGGTGGTCCTCGGTGTCGCGGATATCAGAGGAGAGGGAGCGCGCGCGTACGGCTCGTGCGTACGAGGCGGACGCACGAGTCCATGGCCGGGCCGGGCCGACCACGGCGGTGCGGTCGGTCAGCTGCCGCAAGAGATGTGACCGGTCGGCATCGGGGACGAGCAGCACACCGGTCGCGTCGGGCAGATCGTCGAGGACGAGGGTGCCCGGGTCGAGTGCGCGGTAGGCAGGCCGGGCCTGGGCGGCGGGCAGCAGGACCGCGGTCAGCGAACCCGGACGCTGCCACCCGGCCCGTTGCGCAGAGGCCAGCAGCACGTCCGGGCTCGCGCCGGCGAGGAGGTCGCGGGCCAGGTGTTCCAGGTGGCGCTCGTGGTCCCTGCCCCGGGCGGCCAGTTCGTCGGCGTGGCCCGCGGCGCTCGCGGCGGAGAGCTCGTCGATGTAGGCGAAGGTCAGCTCGGCGAACTTGGCGACTTCGGCGGCGGGCAGACCTGCGGGTACAGCACCCGCTGCCAGGCATCGCCAGGCTACGCGGGCGCCGACGCGGTAGGCGCTGAGCAGGGCGTCCATCGAACGGCCGTCGCGCACCTCGCCGCGGCCCAGCTCGTAGGCTGCGTCACCGGCGTCGCCGCCTGTGGCGTTCCCGCTCGCGAGGTCCAGGTAGTGCCCCAGGGCGGTGCGGACGGCTCGGCGGATGGTGGCGCCCATGTGGCCCGAAAGGGCGTTGGCGTAGGGAGGGACCTCGTCGATGATCGCTTGGACGACCTCGTCGGCGGTGGTCTTCAGCGCGGCCCGAAGTGCGGTGACCGTCGTCTCGTCCAGGGCCAGTTCGCTGGCCCTCCGGATTGCATGGCTCACGTTTCTATTCCCTGCGAACAATTCAGCCAGCCAGATTCACATCCTGCGGTCAGGACTTTACGCCCTGAGGCGCAGCAAGCTGGAGTCATGACGAGTACAGCCCTCCGCAGCAGGGCGTGGAAACTACTGGAGATGGTCACGACGCCGCTGCTGCCGTCGGACTACCTCGACCTGGTCGGCCCGCTGCGTGCGGGCGCTGACCTGCGTGGGCGCATCGAGGCCGTGCACCCCGAGACGGGTGACGCCGCGACTGTCGTGATCAGGCCGGGACGGGGCTGGCGCGGCCACACAGCCGGTCAGTACGTGCGGATCGGGGTCGACGTCGACGGGGTGCGCCTGTGGCGTGCCTACTCCATCACCTCGCCGACAAACCGCCAGGACGGCCGCGTCACGATCACCGTGAAGGCGATCCCGGACGGCAAGGTCAGCAACCACCTGGTCCGCAGGGCCAAGCCGGGCACGCTGATCCAGCTCGACCAGCCGACTGGTGACTTCGTGCTGCCGCAGGCCAAGCCCGCCAAGGTGCTCTACCTGACGGCCGGCAGCGGCATCACACCCGTGATGGGCATGCTGCGCGACACCGAGTTCGACGACGTTGTCATGGTCCACTGCGCGCCACAGCCGCAAGACGTGATCTTCCGCAACGAACTGCACGACCTGGTCGCGGACAAGAATCTGCGGCTCACCGAGGTGCACACCGACACAGACGGCATGCTCGACATCGCCCGCCTCGACGAACTCGTGCCCGACTGGGCCGAGCGCGAGACCTGGGCTTGCGGGCCCGCGGGCCTGCTCGACGCCGCCGAAGAGCACTGGACCGAGCACGGCGTCCAAGAGCGCCTGCACACCGAACGCTTCCGCCCCAGCATCGTCGTCGCCGGCGACGGCGGCGGCGAGGTCACGTTCAGCACCACCGGCAAGACCGTCGACGCGGACGGCGCCACGCCGTTGCTGGACATCGGCGAGGAGGCCGGCGTGCTCATGCCCTCCGGGTGCCGCATGGGCATCTGCTTCGGCTGCGTCACGCCGCTCAAGGCGGGCGCCGTCCGCGACCTGCGCACCGGCGAGATCACCGAGGCCGAGCCGGGCGTCCTCATCCAGACCTGCGTGTCCGCCGCGGCGGGCCCCTGCGACATCGAACGGTAGGAGCACCTTGACCGCCATCGACCCCACCGCCCACCTGACCACGGAGCAGATCGAGGAGCTAGGTCGCGAGCTGGACGCGATCCGCGACGAGGTGATCGCCGGCCGCGGCGAGAAAGACGCCGCCTACATCCGTAAGGTCATCTCGGCGCAGCGCAAGCTCGAGCTGGTCAGCAGGGGCGTCCTGCTGTTCTCGATCTTCCCGCCCGCGTGGCTGGTCGGCACCGCCGGTCTGTCCGTGGCGAAGATCATGGACAACATGGAGATCGGCCACAACGTCCTGCACGGCCAGTGGGACTGGATGCGCGACCCGAAGATTCACTCCACCACCTGGGAGTGGGATCACGTCTCGCCGTCCGAGCAGTGGAAGCACTCGCACAACGAGCTGCACCACACGTACACCAACGTGATCGGCAAGGACAACGACCTCGGCTACGGCATCATGCGCGTCGACGAGGACCAGAAGTGGCACCCGTTTCACCTCGGCCAGCCGCTGTGGAACTTCCTCAACGCCTGCTTCTTCGAGTACGGCATCGCGGCGTACGACCTGGAGCTCGGCAAGAACCTGCACAAGCGCCGCCGCAAGAACCCGGAGTTCCGCGCGCGGGCCAAGGCCGTGGGCCGCAAGATCCGCAAGCAGGTGCTCAAGGACTACGTGATCCACCCGCTGCTGTCGGGCCCGTCGTTCCTCCCCACTCTCGCCGCCACGTTCACCGCGAACCTGGTCCGCAACATCTGGTCCCACTCGGTGATCATGTGCGGGCACTTCCCCGAGGGCGTGCAGGTCTTCGAGCGCCGGTCGATCAAGGGCGAGACGCGCGGCCAGTGGTACCTGCGCCAGATGATGGGCTCGGCGAACATCAGCGGCAGCAGGGCCATGCACTTCATGACCGGCAACCTGTCGCACCAGATCGAGCACCACCTGTTCCCGGACCTGCCGAGCAACCGGTACGCCGAGGTCGCGGTGAAGGTGCGCGCGCTGTTCGAGAAGTACGAGCTGGAGTACGTCACCGGGCCGCTGCCCAAGCAGGTGTTCTCCGCGTGGCACAAGGTCTTCCGGCTCTCGCTGCCGAACAAGAAGCCCAAGGTCAAAGCGCCGGACCGCGAGCAGGAGCTCGTCGCGGCCTGATGCCCGGTGTCGCTCCAGATTTTCGGCCGTACCGACGGCACCGCCGGGTTCCGTGAGATCCGTTGCGGACGGTGGGCGACCGCGACATCAGACCGTACGACACGGGATCCGGGGCAGCCAGTGTCCGGCTGCGCTGCTACCTGGACTGGACGTGCGCCAGGAGCTCAGCACACAGCCCCCGGCGAGGTGTTGTAGTGCGCTGACCTGCCATGGTCGGGCCGGTAGTCGGGTGCGTACGCGCACTCGGTCTGCCGACGGGCAAGCTGGGTGGAAGGCACGGGGCTGTGTGTTCGTCCGGGTCGTCGGTGACGATCAGGAACACTTTCCCCGCGACCCTGTACACGTCGAGTCCGGGAGTGAAGGGGTAGACGTGGCTGACGTCGGGGAGGGCCAGGGCCGCCTGGCGGGCGGTGTCCTGGAGGCGGTCGCCGGCCGTGTTCACCGGGCCGCCCGCGTTCCGGTGCCGTAGGTGTGCGGGGCGACGGGCCGCTCGGCCTTGGGCAGGTGGGCGACGACGAGCCGGTAGGAGTCCATGACGAGTTCCTCGACCAGCTTCTTGTCGACGCCTTCTCCGCTCTCCAGGGTGATCCAGTGCTTCTTGTTCATGTGGTAGCCGGGGTGATGTGGCTGTACTGCTGTCGCAGGGCGTGGGCCTCGCCGGGGTCCGCCTTGAGGATCACGACGGGACGCCCGGGGACCTCGGTCATCAGCATGAACACCTTGCCGCGTACCTTGTAGACCTCCCAGTCGGGGCCGAAGGGGTGCTCCAGCTGGGTTCCGGGGAGTTCCTCCGCGCAGTCGGCGGCGGTCTTGTGCAGGGCCGATCCGTTCATGGGTGGTGAGTCGTGGCGGCCGACGTGGTGGCCACATCCGTGATCGTTAAAACACACCCGCCCGCTGCACCGTCGAGCGTCTGGTGCGCGAACTCGGCATCGCCGGCGCCGTCCGCGGGCAGAAGGTGATCACGACGATCACCGATCCGGCCGCCGGGCGTGCCCCGGACCTCCTTGACCGCGACTTCGTCGCCAGTGCCCCGAACCGCTGCTGGGTTGCCGACTTCACTCGTGTCGCCGCCTGGAGCGGCGTCGTCTACGTCGCCTTCGTCGTGGACACAGCCGCAGACCGTTCGGCGTGGGTCG
>NZ_JAVFVX010000020.1:0-55925 GCF_033441795.1 Streptomyces sp. ADMS
CAGCACCGCCTCCGACGTCAACCCCCGAAGGACTTACGGCGCGAACCACTTAGCGTTCGGGTGTCGCTTGTGCCGAAGTGGCGCCCGCGCCCACACTGAACGAGGAGGTGCTTCTTGATGACTGCTCTCGCGCATGAGGTGATCCCGGTGGTGACGAACGAGTCGGTCTCAGTCGACGAGATCCTCTGGGAGACCTGGAAGGCCATGGAGCTCCCCGAGGGCTACCGCGCCGAGATCATCGAGGGTGCCATCGAGGTGTCGCCAACAGGCCGCCGTCGCCATGCCGTAGTCATCAGCCGCACGCGGCGTGCTCTGGAAGCTCACCTGTCCGGCGGAGAGTACGTCGCGCACCAGGACGCCAATGTGATCCATCGGCGCAAGTCCTGGATCCCCGACCTCTTCCTCGGCCCCGAGGATCTTGACGAGATCCCTGACGAGGAGGGTCTCGGCGTCGACGCGGCAGGTGTTCCCATGGTCATCGACGTTGTCTCACCCGGCGCCCGGAGCGTCGAGCGCGACCGCGTGCGCAAGCGCCGTGAGTACGCGCGCGCCGGGATCGCCACCTACGTGATCATCGACGACTTCGACGGCGAGGGCGCCGTACTCGTCCTCACAGCGCCGAACCGGAAGAAGGCCACGTACGAGGACGAGCACCGAGTCCCCTACGGCACCGAAGCCGTCATCCCCAGCGGCCCCGCCAAGGGCTTCGTCATCGGCGAGGCGATCACCCGGGCCTGAAGCCCGAAGGGCGCCCGCCCCCTTGAACCCGTAGGGGACTCAAGCCTTCCGCCGCCCTATCAGGTGAGGCTTCGCCTCCAGCCCGTCCAGCCCGTGCCATGCCAGGTTCACCAGGTGTGCCGCCACCTCCGCCTTCTTCGGGCGGCGTACGTCCAGCCACCACTGGCCGGTCAGGGCGACCATGCCGACCAGGGCCTGGGCGTACAGCGGGGCCAGTTTCGGGTCGAAGCCGCGGCTCTTGAACTCGCGCCCCAGGATGTCCTCCACCTGGGTGGCGATGTCCGAGATCAGCGACGCGAAGGAACCCGTCGACTGGGGGATGGGGGAGTCCCGGACCAGGATGCGGAAACCGTCCGTGTGCTCCTCGATGTAGTCGAGAAGGGCGAAGGCGGCCTGTTCGCACAACTCACGCGGATGCCCTGCCGTCAGGGAGCTCGTCACCATGTCCAGCAGACGCCGCATCTCGCGGTCCACCACCACCGCGTAGAGGCCCTCCTTGCCGCCGAAGTGCTCGTACACCACCGGCTTGGAGACCCCGGCCTTGGCCGCGATCTCCTCCACCGACGTGGCCTCGAATCCCTTCGTGGCGAACAGCGTGCGGCCGACCTCCAGCAACTGGGCCCGGCGCTCGGCACCCGTCATCCGGGTGCGGCGGGGGCGCCGCGGTTTCTCATTGCTCGGAGTGCTGCTGGGGTCGGTCGCCACGCCGTCAATCATGCCGCCTCCACGGGCTCCTTCCGGCGTCGAGAGCCGTCCTGATCCGTGTTTCGACGGGAATCGATACGCGAGCGTGACGGCCAGCGCACGTCATAGGCCCATCCGAGCTTCTCGAACCAACGGATCAGCCGCGCCGAGGAGTCGAGCTGCCCGCGCATCACACCGTGCCGCGCCGACGTCGGGTCGGCGTGGTGCAGGTTGTGCCAGGACTCGCCGCACGACAGCACGGCCAGCCACCACACGTTCCCCGAACGGTCCCGCGACTTGAACGGGCGCTTGCCCACCGCGTGGCAGATGGAGTTGATCGACCAGGTGACGTGATGGAGCAGGCAGACGCGGACCAGGGAGCCCCAGAAGAAGCCCGTGAACGCGCCCCACCAGGACATCGTCACCAGCCCGCCGATCAGCGCGGGCAGCGTCAGCGACAGCATCGCCCACCAGATGAACTGACGGGAGACCGCCCGGATGTCCGGATCCTTGATCAGGTCGGGCGCGTACTTGTCCTGCGGAGTCTGCTCCTCATCGAACATCCACTCGATGTGCGCCCACCACAGGCCCCGCAGCAGCGCCGGAACCGTCTCCCCGAAACGCCACGGCGAATGCGGGTCGCCCTCCGCGTCCGAGAACTTGTGGTGCTTGCGATGGTCGGCCACCCAGCGCACCAGCGGCCCCTCCACCGCCATCGAACCGGCGATCGCCAGCGCGATCCGCAGCGGCCGCTTCGCCTTGAAGGCACCGTGGGTGAAGTAGCGGTGGAAGCCGATCGTGATGCCGTGGCAGCCCAGGTAGTAGAAGAAGACGAGCAGGCCGAGGTCCAGCCAGCTCACCCCCCAGCCCCAAGCCAGCGGCACCGCCGCCAGCACCGCCAGGAACGGGACGGTGATGAAGAGGAGAAGCGTGATCTGCTCGATCGAACGCTTCTGTTCGCCACCCAGTGTGGCCAAGGGCAGGGAGGAGTCGTCGGGCTTCTTCCCGGCGTCTTCGGTCGCATCGGAAGGTGAGGTGGTCATACGCATCCCCTGGGGGGTGATGGGTCTAGGTAGATGCCGGGACACGGAAACCAGGGGCGCCATCGGATCAGGCTCCCTACGGTTGCGTAACCTACGGCGTCGTAAGTATGTCAGCGCGTTGCCCGGCGGCAAGAGCCCGAAATCCTGCGCGTTCCTCTCGACACCTATCCTTGAGTCGGTCGGACAGCGCGGTCCGCTCTCTTTTCTTCCCGGATGCCCGGCCCCCATGCCGCCCGGCACCCGGTTCCGGGGCGGTTCGGCCGCCCGGACACCGGCCGGGTACCCTCCCGCCGAGCCTCCACACTGCAAGGAGCCGCACCTGTGAGCAGTGCCGACGACCATGGCCAGGTCACCACAACGACCAGCAGCGAGCTGCGCGCCGACATCCGGCGCCTGGGTGACCTGCTCGGAGAGACCCTCGTCCGCCAGGAGGGCCCCGAACTGCTGGAACTCGTGGAGAAGGTCCGCCATCTGACCCGCGAGGACGGCGAGGCAGCCGCCGAGCTGCTGCGCGGCACCGAGCTGGAGACCGCCGCCAAGCTCGTCCGCGCCTTCTCCACCTACTTCCACCTCGCCAACGTCACCGAGCAGGTGCACCGCGGCCGTGAACTGCGCGCCAGGCGCGCCGCCGAGGGCGGCCTCCTCGCCCGCACCGCCGACCGCCTCAAGGACGCCGATCCCGACCACCTGCGCGCCACGGTCAGGAACCTCAACGTCCGCCCGGTCTTCACGGCCCACCCCACCGAAGCGGCCAGACGCTCCGTCCTCAACAAGCTGCGCCGCATCGCCGCCCTGCTGGAGACCCCCGTCATCGAGGCGGACCGACGCCGCTACGACACCCGTCTGGCCGAGAACATCGACCTCGTCTGGCAGACGGACGAACTGCGCGTCGTACGCCCCGAGCCCGCGGACGAGGCACGCAACGCCATCTACTACCTCGACGAACTGCACGCCGGCGCCGTCGGCGACGTACTCGAGGACCTCACCGCCGAACTGGAGCGCGTCGGCGTCAGGCTCCCCGACGACACCCGCCCCCTCACCTTCGGCACCTGGATCGGCGGCGACCGCGACGGCAACCCCAACGTGACCCCGCAGGTCACCTGGGACGTCCTGATCCTCCAGCACGAGCACGGCATCAACGACGCCCTGGAACTGATCGACGAGCTGCGCGGCTTCCTCTCCAACTCGATCCGCTACACGGGCGCCACCGAGGAACTCCTGGAGTCCCTCCGGGCCGACATCGAACTGCTGCCCGAGATCAGCCCCCGCTACAAGCGCCTCAACGCCGAGGAGCCCTACCGGCTCAAGGCCACCTGCATCCGCCAGAAGCTCGAGAACACCAAGCAGCGCCTGGCCAAGGGCACCCCGCACCAGCCCGGCCGCGACTACCTCGGCACCGGCCAGCTCCTCGCGGACCTCACCCTCATCCAGACCTCCCTGCGCGAACACCGCGGCAGCCTCTTCGCCGACGGCCGCCTGGACCGCACGATCCGCACCCTCGCCGCCTTCGGCCTCCAGCTCGCCACCATGGACGTACGCGAACACGCCGACGCCCACCACCACACCCTCGGCCAGCTCTTCGACCGCCTCGGCGAGGAGTCCTGGCGGTACGAGGACATGCCCCGCGAGTACCGCAACAAGCTCCTCGCCAAGGAACTGCGCTCCCGCAGGCCGCTCGCCCCCACCCCGGCGCCCCTTGACGCGGCCGGCACCAGGACGCTCGGCGTGTTCGAGACCGTCAAGAAGGCCCTCGCCGTCTTCGGACCCGAGGTCATCGAGTCGTACATCATCTCGATGTGCCAGGGCTCAGACGACGTCTTCGCCGCCGCCGTGCTGGCCCGCGAGGCCGGGCTCATCGACCTGCACGCCGGCTGGGCCAAGATCGGCATCGTGCCCCTCCTGGAGACCACCGACGAGCTCAAGGCCGCCGACACGATCCTGGAGGACATGCTCTCCGACCCGTCCTACCGGCGCCTCGTGGCACTCAGGGGCGACGTCCAGGAGGTCATGCTCGGCTACTCGGACTCCTCCAAGTTCGGCGGCATCACCACCTCGCAGTGGGAGATCCACCGCGCCCAGCGCCGCCTGCGCGACGTGGCCCACCGCTACGGCGTCCGGCTCCGGCTCTTCCACGGCCGCGGCGGCACCGTCGGCCGCGGCGGCGGCCCCTCGCACGACGCGATCCTCGCCCAGCCCTGGGGCACCCTGGAAGGCGAGATCAAGGTGACCGAACAGGGCGAGGTGATCTCCGACAAGTACCTGGTCCCCTCGCTCGCCCGCGAGAACCTCGAACTGACGGTCGCCGCGACCCTCCAGGCCTCCGCGCTGCACACCTCCCCCCGCCAGTCCGACGAGTCCCTCGCCCGCTGGGACGCGGCCATGGACCTCGTCTCCGACGCGGCCCACTCGGCCTACCGCCGCCTCGTCGAGGACCCCGACCTCCCGTCGTACTTCTTCGCCGCCACACCCGTCGACCAGCTCGCCGACCTGCACCTCGGCTCGCGCCCGTCCCGCCGCCCCGACTCCGGCGCCGGCCTCGACGGCCTCCGCGCCATCCCGTGGGTCTTCGGCTGGACCCAGTCACGGCAGATCGTGCCCGGCTGGTTCGGCGTCGGCTCCGGCCTCAAGGCCCTGCGCGAAGCCGGCCTCGACACCGTGCTCGACGAGATGCACGAACAGTGGCACTTCTTCCGCAACTTCGTCTCCAACGTCGAGATGACCCTCGCGAAGACCGACCTGCGCATCGCCCAGCACTACGTCGACACCCTCGTCCCCGACGACCTCAAGCACGTCTTCGACACCATCCGCGCCGAACACGAACTGACGGTCCGTGAAGTCCTCCGCATCACCGGCGAGGACAAGCTCCTGGAAGCCAACCCCGTCCTCCAGCAGACCTTCACCATCCGCGACGCCTACCTGGACCCCATCTCCTACCTCCAGGTGACCCTCCTCAAGCGCCAGCGCGACGCCGCGGCAGCGGGCGCCGACCCTGACCCGCTCCTCGCCCGCGCCCTGCTCCTCACGGTCAACGGGGTCGCCGCGGGCCTGCGCAACACCGGCTGACCGTTCCGTTCCCTTCGGTCCGGAACGTGACGATGCCCCCCGTGCGCCTGAGCGGCACGGGGGGCATCGTCATGCCGTACGCGGGTCAGTTGCCGGCTGCGCTCCGGCGGCGCAGCACCAGGTAGCCACCGGTGCCGACGAGCGCGAGCGCGGCGGCGGCCAGCAGACCCGTCGGGGCGCTGCTGCCGGTCTCCGCGAGATCACCCGCGCCGCCCTGAGCGGAAGGGGACGCGGACGGGTCCGCCGTCGTGCCGGAACCGGCCTCGGACGCGCTCGGGGAGGCCGCCGCCCCGTCCGGATCCGCCGACGAGGGCGACGAAGAAGGGGACGACGTAGGCGACGACGAGGAGGACGGTGTCGCGCCGCCCCCCTCAGTACCCCCGGGGGCCGCGCAGTCCGTCCAGAACATCTTGTGCTTGGCGGCGCCGTTCTCGCCCTCGAAGTTCCAGAACAGCTTGTAGTGCCCGTCGGGCAGCGACAGGTCCTCCGTACGGCCGTGGCCCTCGGCGTCCAGGGTGATCTCGCCGGACTTCACCGTCTCGCCCTTGGTCGCGGCGGTCGGGGCCCACGCCTCGATGTGCCAGTCGACCTCCTGGACGGCGTCGAAGCCGAAAGCGTCGAGGTAGAAGGTGCAGACGTGGGGCTCGTTGTGGTGGAGCGCCTCGTCGGTGGTGGCGTCGTGGATCTTGACGGTGCCGTTGTCACCGGAAGCGGTGGCGTGGGCGGCCGGGGCCAGGAACAGGGTGGCCGAGACGCCGGCGGTCAGCGCGCCGGCGCGGATGAGGGTGCGCATGGGGCAGTCCATCTTCGAGAATCGAGCGGGGAAGATGTGGAGGGGGCGGCTCAGCATGGTGCCCTGCCTGACCTGCGGTCAATCACGAACAGAGAACGAACGGATTCTCCACAGCCGAATCCGCTCAGAGCGCCACAAAAGCCGCCGTCAGCAGTGCGATCCCCGAACCGGCCATCACCCATCCCGCCCGCGTCAGCCCCAGCCCGCCCGCCACCACGACCGACGCGAGCAGCAGCCCGCCGCCCAGCGGGGACCACGCGTACAACATGCCCGCCGGCCCGGAACGTACGACATCACTGCTGCCCGGCTTCACCACGACCGAGTACGTCCGGCCCTCCCGCACCCCGACCGACGCATCCAGGACGACCCGCTCCCGGGCCCTCGACCCCACCGAGACGGGCTGGTAAGAACCCGTGCACGCCTCGTCGCCGCACGCCGACACCGTTATGGTCCCCTGCTCGCGCCCCTTGCTGAGCATCACGTGCTGAGCCGTCCCCCAGGACGCCCACACACCCGCGATCAGGATCAGCGCAGCGACCGTACCCATCGCCGCGAACCGCCCGAGCCGCCCAAGACGCCCGAGCCGCAGGGTGGCGGAGGCGGGCTTGGCGCGGTGGGCGGAGGCTGGCATGGCCGGGATCATTGGCCATGGTCGGGCGATCGGTCAACTCCTGCCCGGCAAAGTCACGAGTTGTACCCACGTATCTCCCGCGCCGGCCCGGGTCCGCTCCAGGCCTCTTCCGCGCTTCTTCCGCCTCAGGAGTTGTACGTGCTCTGCGTCCGCTCCAGCCCCTCCGTCACCAGACACTCCACCGAGTCCGTCGCCCGGTCCACCAGGTAGTCCAGCTCCTTGCGCTCCGCCGACGAGAAGTCCTTCAGCACGAAGTCGGCCACCTGCATACGGCCCGGAGGACGCCCGATCCCGAACCGCACCCGGTGGTAGTCCGCACCCATCGCCTTCGTCATCGACTTCAGACCGTTGTGCCCGTTGTCCCCGCCGCCCAGCTTCAGCCGCAGGATCCCGTAGTCGATGTCCAGCTCGTCATGGACAGCCACGACCTGGCCGAGCGGCACCTTGTAGAACTCGCGCAGCGCGTTCACAGGCCCCCCCGACAGGTTCATGTACGACATCGGCTTCGCCAGGATCACCCGACGGCTCGCCGGACCGGGCGGCCCGATGCGCCCCTCGACGACCTGTGCCTGCGCCTTCCCGGCCCGCTTGAACTTCCCGCCGATCCGCTCCGCCAGCAGGTCGGCCACCATGAACCCCACGTTGTGCCGGTTCATCGCGTACTCCGGCCCGGGATTGCCGAGCCCCGCGATCAGCCAGGGGGCGCCCACGTCGGTCGTCACGTCCATCTCTCCTTGATACGCGTCGGCCGCCGCCCCTGGTGGGAGCGGCGGCCGACGGACGAAGACTCCGGGGGAATCAGGCCTCGGTGGTCTCGGCCTCGCCGTCGGCGGAGGCTTCCTCCGCCTGTGCGGCCAGGACCTGGAGGACGACCGCGTCCTCGTCGATCGCCAGCGTGGTGCCCTCGGGCAGCGGGATGTCCTTGGCGAGGAGGGAGGCGCCGGCCGCCAGGCCCGCGATGGACACGGTGACGGACTCGGGGATGTGCGTGGCCTCGGCCTCGACGGTCAGCGTGCTCAGCACGTGCTCGAGCAGGTAGGCGCCGGGGGCCAGGTCGCCCTCGGTGTGGACGTAGACCTCGACGGTGACCTTCTCGCCGCTCTTCACGGTGAGCAGGTCGACGTGCTCGAGGAAGCCCTTCAGCGGGTCGCGCTGCACGGCCTTCGGGATCGCCAGCGCGGTGCGGCCCTCGATGTCCAGGGTGAGCAGGACGTTCGGGGTACGCAGGGCGAGCTGGAGCTCGTGGCCCGGCAGTGCGATGTGGACGGGGTCCGCGCCGTGGCCGTAGACGACCGCGGGAACCTTGGCCTCGCGGCGGATGCGGCGGGCGGCGCCCTTGCCGAACTCGGTGCGGGGCTCGGCGGTGAGCTTTACCTCGGACATGCTTTTCACTCCTCGTACGGGTGAGAGACGGACAGGTCACCCGGCCACGAACGGCCTGCTACGAAGAGCGCGTCGATAACGGATCACCGGCCCGTGGGCAACACGGGCACGGCCTCCCTCGCCGAGCAACCTCAACAGAGTACTCGGCGGGGGAGGCCGCAGAAAAGTTGATCATGCAGAACCGATTTGGCAGTTCCTGCGGGAACGAAAACCGCAGGTACGAGACCCGAACCCGCCGGTCCTACTGCTCGTCGAACAGGCTCGTCACCGAACCGTCCTCGAACACCTCACGCACCGCACTCGCGATCGTCGGCGCGATCGACAACACCGTGATCTTGTCCAGATCACCGCTCAGCTCACCCGGCGTCGGCAGCGTGTTCGTGAACACGAACTCACTCACCCGCGAGTTCTTCAGACGATCGGCGGCAGGCCCGGACAGCACACCGTGCGTGGCGGTGACGATGACATCCTCCGCACCGTGCGCGAACAGCGCGTCCGCCGCCGCACAGATCGTCCCACCGGTGTCGATCATGTCGTCGACCAGCACGCACACACGCCCCTTGACCTCGCCCACGACCTCGTGGACGGTCACCTGGTTCGCCACGTCCTTGTCACGACGCTTGTGCACGATCGCCAGCGGCGCACCGAGACGGTCGCACCAGCGGTCGGCCACCCGCACCCGGCCCGCGTCCGGCGAGACGACCGTCAGCTTGCCCTTGTCCACCTTGTCGCCCACATAGTCCGCGAGCAGCGGAAGCGCGAAGAGATGATCGACCGGACCGTCGAAGAAGCCCTGGATCTGATCCGTGTGCAGATCCACGGTCAGGATGCGGTCCGCACCCGCCGTCGCCATCAGGTCCGCGACCAGACGCGCCGAGATCGGTTCACGCCCACGGTGCTTCTTGTCCTGTCGCGCGTAACCGTAGAACGGCACGATCACGGTGATGGAACGAGCCGACGCACGCTTCAGTGCGTCGATCATGATCAACTGCTCCATGATCCACTGATTGATCGGAGCCGTGTGGCTCTGGATCACAAAGCAGTCCGCGCCACGCGCCGACTCCTCGTAACGGACGTAGATCTCACCGTTCGCGAAGTCGAAGGCCTTCGTCGGGACAACCCCGACCCCCAACTGCTGGGCGACCTCCTGGGCAAGCTCGGGGTGGGCGCGGCCGGAGAAGAACATCATCTTCTTCTTCCCGCCGGTCGTCTTGGTCCCGGTCACAGCACTGTCTCCTCAGAGGTGTCTCAGCCGTGATCAGCCCTGGGAGGCCTGTTCAGCTGGGGGTGTGCGGGTGTGCACCTATCACGGTAGCCCGAGTCGGACCCACGCGTTTCCGGTCACCTTTCGACGCCCCGCTCCCGGGAAGCGGCCTCGGCCGCCCTCGCCGACGCGCTCCCCGGACGCTTGCGAGCCACCCAGCCCTCGATATTCCGCTGCTGGCCACGGGCCACGGCCAGCGAACCGGGCGGCACATCCTTCGTGATCACCGACCCGGCCGCGGTGTACGCACCATCTCCGACCGTGACAGGCGCCACAAACATGTTGTCCGAACCCGTCCTGCAGTGCGACCCGACGACGGTGTGATGCTTGTCCTGGCCGTCGTAGTTCACGAACACACTCGCGGCGCCGATGTTCGTGAACTCACCGATCGTCGCGTCCCCGACATACGACAGATGCGGCACCTTCGTCCCGTCACCGATCGACGTGTTCTTCGTCTCGACGTACGTACCGATCTTGGACTTCACACCGAGGCGGGTTCCGGGACGGAGATAGGCATACGGCCCCACGGTGGCCTGCGCCCCCACCACGGCACCATCGGCAACGGTGTTGTCCACCCGCGCCCCCGCCCCCACCCGGGTGTCCCTCAACCGAGAGTTGGGCCCGACCTCCGCACCCTCCGCGAGGTGGGTCGACCCCTGGAGCAGCGTGTTCGGATGGACGATCGAGTCCTGCTCGAAGGTCACCGTCACATCGACCCACGTACTGGCCGGATCGATCACACTCACCCCGGCGAGCATCGCCTCCGTCAACAGCCGGTCGTTCAGAATCCGGCGCGCCTCCGCCAGCTGCACCCGGTTGTTGATCCCGGCGATCTCACGATGATCGGCGGCCACACAGGCCCCGACCCGATGCCCGGCCTCACGCAGAATCCCCAGCACATCGGTGAGGTACTCCTCACCCTGACTGTTGTCCGTCCGCACCTTCCCCAGCGCCTCCGCGAGCAACCGCCCGTCAAAGGCGAAGACACCGGAGTTGATCTCACTGATCGCCCGCTGCGAGTCGGTCGCGTCCTTGTGCTCCACGATCGCCGTCACGGCCCCCGACGCCCCGTCCCGCACGATCCGCCCGTACCCGGTCGCGTCCGGCACCTCGGCCGTCAGCACGGTCACGGCGTTGCCGTCACCGGAATGGGTCGCGGCGAGCGCGCGCAGGGTGGCCCCGGTGAGCAACGGGGTGTCGCCACAGACGACGACAACAGTCCCGTCGACGGTCCCGCCAAGCTCTTCGAGCCCCATGCGTACGGCGTGACCGGTGCCGTTCTGCTGCGCTTGGTGGGCGGTGCGGATGCCGGTGTCGGCCTCGGCCAGACGGGCGGTGACCTGCTCACGGGCGTGCCCCACGACGACGACCAGGTTCTCGGGGTCCAACTCGCGGGCGGCGGCGAGCACATGGCCCACCAGGGAACGGCCACAGAGCTCGTGCAGGACCTTGGGTGTGGCCGACTTCATACGGGTGCCCTCACCCGCTGCGAGTACGACTACGGCGGCGGGGCGATTGGCGCTCACGGGGTGTGCCCTTCGGCTGCGGAGGGGGGCGGGGCGGACATCCGCAGGATACCGGGGGGTTTCGTGGAGGACATGAGTAAGGGCCCTGACTGAGCAGTCAGGACCCGAACTGAGTATGGCTCCCCCGCCAGGACTCGAACCTGAAATACACCGTCCAAAGCGGAGTGTGTTGCCGATTACACCACGGGGGATTACCGGGGGAAGCCTACGCGGTTCGCCGCTCGGCCTCCACCACCATGCCAGACCACCATCCCTCGATACGGCGGTACAAGTCGGCCCCCTTTAGGACCCTGACGGCCAAGCACCCCCGGTAGGAGTCGCCGACGTTCTTCCGGATCGTCTTGGGGTTGTGCTTCTTGAGGGTCGTCTTGTAGAACGCGGATCGGTCGGCACCCACGAGATCGGCCCAGTACTGCTCGGCTGCGGCTACGTCCGCGGTCTCGTGGATCATGACGCTGTAGCGCAGGCGCTCGCGCTCAACCCCGAGAAGGTCCAGCCAGGCCCCGAAAACCTTGATCATGCCGGGATCACTGTTGACGAAGATGACGTTCTCTCGACGGGCGTAGGGCTTGTCCTTGCCGCCTTCGGCCCAGTAGAGCGCGATGCCTGTCATGAACAAGTCGCGATCGGACATCTCGCCGATTTCCTGAGATGCCGCCGCCTTGGTCCGCTGCCGTTCCTCGCCCCGTACCGCCAGTTCGTGCTCCCACCGTTTCCGGCCCGCCAGCTTCGCCTGCTCCGTGGGATCCCGCCGCTCCGGCTTCGGCAGGTCCCGTACCCACAACGAGATCGAGCTCTTCGAACACCCCAGCTCCACCTGGATCCGGTCGTACGTCCAGCCCTGGAGCCGGAGTTCCCTCGCCCGGTGCCTCAGGTCGTCCTTCGCGTTCGGGCGCTTCGTCCAGTCCGGGGGCGGCTCGCCCTCCAGGAGGCGGTTGAGGATGTCGTTGTTGTGGACGCGAAGCTGGTCGCGGATCTGGCGGCGGCTGAGGCCCTCCCGCCGCAACTCCACCGCCCGCTCCCGCAACCCCTCGAAATCCGCGTACTTGCCACATGCATGTTCCATGGGCAAACCCTCGGGGCGGAATCATCGCTTCCGGGGTCGAACGGTGCGCGATTCAGCAGTTCGAGGGATTCTGGTGGGTTTCGCTTCTGTTCGATTGTGGTCGTGAGGGGTGGTGTGGTGTAGGCCAGTCGTCGAAACTCGCCGGAAAAGCGGGGGGTGGCGAACGTAGGCTGGTCGCATGACCACGACGGGGGAAGACCACACCGCGGCCTTGACCGGGCCTTGGTGGTGGACCAGGTGGCGCAGTGCGGTGCTTGACGCGGGCCTCGCGTTGCTGTCCGCCGGGGAGTGCGCGGCGGAGGGGATCCCCTTCGCCAGGGACGCGGGGATTCCGGTGTCCGCCGGGATGGTGTTCGGGCTTGTTGCCGGGTCGGTGTTGTTGCTGCGGCGGCGGTGGCCGATCGCGGTCGTGCTGGTGGCCATCGCCATTACGCCGGCCCAGATGGGCTTTCTGATGGGCGTCGTCGGGCTGTACACGCTCGCCGCTTCCGAGCTGCCCCGGCGGATCATCGGGGCGTTGGCGGGGATGGCGATGGTGGGGACGCTCATCGTGACGTTCGTGCGGTCGCATCAGGGCATGGCGGACGGGAGTCTGAAGATCGGGGACTGGTTCGTTCCCGTGGTCGCCATCACGACGTCCCTGGGTGTCACCGCGCCGCCGTTGCTTCTGGGGCTGTATGTGGGGGCTCGTCGGCGGCTGATGGAGAGTCTCCGGGAGCGGGCGGACAGTCTGGAGCGGGAGCTTCAGTTGTTGGCGGAGCGGGCCGAGGAGCGGGCGGAGTGGGCGCGTAACGAGGAGCGGACGCGTATCGCCCGTGAGATGCATGACGTGGTCGCGCACCGGGTGAGTCTGATGGTGGTGCATGCCGCGGCTCTGCAGGCTGTTGCCCGGAAGGACCCTGAGAAGGCTGTGCGGAACGCGGCTCTGGTGGGGGACATGGGGCGGCAGGCGTTGACCGAGTTGCGGGAGATGCTCGGGGTGTTGCGTTCGGGGGAGGGGCTGGAGCGGCGGGTGCAGGGTGTGCCGTTGGCGGCGGTGGGGGTGGCCGCTGCTGTGGCTGCGTCTCGTGTCGCGGAGGGTGATGACGGTGCGGGGGACGGGCCTTGTCTGTCGGAGTTGGAGGAGTTGGTCGGGCAGTCGGCGGCTGCGGGGATGGTTGTGGATCTGTCGGTGGAGGGGGATGCGCGGTTGTACGGCGCGGAGGTGGAGCAGACGGCGTATCGGGTGGTGCAGGAGGCGTTGACGAACGTCCACAAGCATGCGGCGGGTGCGAAGACGTACGTACGGCTGGCTCATCGGGGTGGTGAGGTGGCGATGCAGGTGGAGAACGAGCCGCCGCCGGAGCCGGTGTCGGGGGCGTCGGTGCGGTTTCCGTCGGGTGGCAACGGGCTGCTCGGGATGAGGGAGCGGGTTGCCGCTCTGGGCGGTGTTTTCGTGTCGGGGCCGACGGAGGCCGGGGGGTTTCGGGTGTCGGCGGTCATTCCGGTCTAGGCCCGGTCCAGGGCCGGTCCAGGCCCGGGGCCTGTTCGGCGGATCGGGTCGGAGGACGGCTGCAGCGCCGAATGGGCACAGGTGCGGGGCGGGTGAGGGCCCCGCGCGCAGTTCTTCGAGTGTGGGGGAGTCGGCAACCGGCGACAACGCCGCTGGGGTTTCCGCTCTCGGGGGGCGTGCTGAGTCCCGCGTCTTCGGCGTGGTCCGTCGGACGGGCCTCAGGGGGCTGTCAGGCGTACCGGTTGCAGGCCGGCGACCAGGGTGACCAGGGCCTGGTCGAGGTCGGGGCCGAGGTACCAGTCGCCGGTGTGGTCGAGGGAGTAGACGCGGCCTTCTGTGTCGATGGCGAGGAGGGACTGGGTCTCGGGTTCCTCGCCGAGGGGACAGACCTCGGTGTCGAGGGCGCGGCCGAGGTCGGCGAGGGTGCGGGCCAGGTGGAGGCCGTGCAGGGGGTCGAGGTGCAGGGCGGTGGGAGCGATCTGGCGGCCGGGGCCGGGGGGTGTGATGTGGAGGCCGCCGAACTCCGCCCAGGCTTCCACGGCGGCGGGGAAGACCGCGTGGCGGTGTCCGGCGGGGGAGGTGTGGCCGCGCAGGGCGTCGGCCCAGATCTCGGCCTGCTTTATGTCCCAGCGGCCGGGCTGCCATCCGGCGGCGCGCAGTGCGGCGTCGACGGCTACGGGGAAGCGGGATGGGGGTCCCCCGGGCCCGAGCGGAGTCGGGGGATTGGGGAAGGAGGTGCGGTCGGTGTGCATCTGCCCTTCGATCGTTGAGGTCATGGGCCGGCGTGTGTGGTGCGGCGCCGTCGTGCGGTGGTGCGCGGGGGTGGGGGCCCCGGGTGGGGTGGGTGTCAGCGGGTGGGTGCCGACGGGTCGACTATGCGGACGCCGAAGTGGGCGCTGAGTGCTGTGCAGGAGCGGCAGGGCGCGGCGAAGCTGCCGTGGAGGGGGTCGCCGTCCTCGCGGATGCGGCGGGCGGTGAGTTTGGCTTGTTTGAGTGCTCTGCGGGCTTCGCCGTTGGTCATGGGTTTGCGGGCGGCGCGTCGGCTGCGGGCCTCGTCGGCGACGGTGATGTGCCGGGATATGAGGAGTGCCTCGGCGCAGCGGCCGGTGGAGCGGTCGCGCTGGGTGCTGGCGAGGGTGTCCAGGAAGTCCTGGACGAGGGGGTGCAGGGCGGGTGGCTGGTCGCCGCGGGCGGCGGTGCCGGTGAGGGTGGCGCCGCGTACGGAGAGGGCGGCGGCGACAGTGGGGAGTATGCCGTCGCGGCGGTGGCGGAGGGTGGGGACGCGGGGCGTCTCGTTGGTGCTCCAGCCGACGCGTGGGTCGCCGCCGAATCTGCCGGTCGTACCGGGCATTCCGGGCGTGGGTGTTCCTGTGGTGCCTGTGGTCGGCTGTGCCGCCGGCCTTCCCGCCGGCCTTCCTGTCTGTGTCGCGTTCATGATCTTCATCCCCTCGGTGCCTTCCCCCGTGCATCCCCTCGGCGGACACAGAGTGCCAAATGGCGTGGCTGGTGCGGTAGCTGGGGCGGTGTGACACGCCCGGGCTTCGTCGCACCGTCACGACAGGGTGACGGCAGGTCACGGAACCGGGGGGCCGGTGACTGGTGCCGGTGACCGGTGTCGGCGTACCGCATAGGCTGTCGGGCAGCCGCGATTCGCAGCGCCGTCCGGGCCGCTGTCCGTACTGATGTGCTGACAGGTGGTACGGGGGTGATGCGACGTGACGTGATGTGACACACGTACTGGTCGTACTGATGTACAGGCCTGACAGAACGCCGCAGGGGGCAACCGCCATGACGACAGGTCGGCTCGGGCATCGAGCCGTGCCGCCGAACGCGGCCTATGCCGGGCAGGTCGTGCACTTCCCGGATCCGGTACGGGCCACCCGGCACCCGAGAGGGGTGCGGGTCGACGAGGGCGGTTATCCCGACTTCTCGCTCTACGCGCGTGCGGTGGCGGAGATCGCCGAGCCGCCCGAGGGCTTCGGTGTCGACGAACTGCGGCTGACGGACTACGTGTCGGCGAACGCGGCGCTGGCCGCGTCCGGGCACGAGCTGTGGGACACGGTTCCGGCGGTGGCGACCCCGCACGGCTGGACCTGGCACCACGTACCGGGCGGGCGGCGGCTGGAACTCGTGCCGGTCGAGGTGAAGGCGCTGCTGCGGCATCACGGCGGGATCGCGACGTCGGCCGTCGACCAGCACAAGCGGGGTACGCGGCCCCTGCAGGAGACGCGGCCCGCGCATTTCGCGCTGCCGAAGTCGGCGGTGGCGGTGACCGAGCACCAGGTGCAGGGTGTCGAGGAGGACCTCGGCTACCGCCTGCCGGGTGCGTACCGGTCGTTCCTGAAGGCGGCGGGCGGGTGTGCGCCGGTGGGCGCGGCGCTCGACGCCGAGCTGGGGCTGCTGCTGGACCAGCCGTTCTTCACGGTGCGGGACGAGGCGGCGGTGAACGACCTCGTGTACGTCAACAAGTGCCTGCGTGATCATTTGACGAAGGACTATCTGTGCGTCGGCTTCGTGCAGGGCGGTCTGCTGGCCGTGAAGGTGAGGGGTGAGCGGCTCGGTTCGGTGTGGTTCTGCGCGTACGACGACGCGCGGGACGTCGATCCGACGTGGCCGCCGGCCGACCGGGTGCAGCGGCTGCTGCTGCCGTGCGGCGACGACTTCGACCAGTTCCTGTCGCGGCTCGCGGGCAACCCGCCGGAGCTGGAGACGGTGGCGAACCTGATGGTGGACGGCGGCTTCGCGCGTGCGGTGCCAGTGCCTACGGCGTCTTCGGTGTCTTCGGTGGGGGAGTGACTGACCGATGGTGACCTTCGCGCAGGCGCAGGAGCGCGCCGAGGAATGGGTCAACGGGGACGTGCCGTCGTATCAGCACCGGGAGGTGCGGGTACGGGAGTTCGAGCTCGGGTTCGTGGTCTGGGCGGAGGACCGCGTGGAGGGTCCGCGTTCGGACGGGGGCGCGCAGCGGCTGGTCCTCGCCCGGGACAGCGGCGAGGCCACGCTGTGGCCGGCCCTGCCGGTGGGTGAGGTGATCCGCCGGTACGAGGAGGAGTACGGCCGCGCGGCCTCCGTCGAGGACGCGGTACCCGCGCCTCCGGCGCGGGTCGACCTGAACCAGACGTCGTTCCTGCTGACTCCGCCGGAGTGGTTGCAGGAGGCGGCGGACAGGCTGGGGATTCCGGATCGGCGGGCGGACGCGGGTGCGGGTGCGGGTGCCTCCGGCGGTGGTGCGGAGGGGGCTGCCTCGGCTGCGTCCCCGTCTCCCCCGGTTTCCGTGGCCTCGTCGGCCCGAGAGCCGATGGACGCGGTGCCGCCGGCGGGGGCCACGCCCTGGACCGGGACCGACACCACCAGCGTGGACGCGGGCGAGGACCGCTCCGTACCGCTGCCGGCGACCGTGTTCTCGCCGCCACTGGGCGACGAGGAGCGCGATGACGTTCCGCGTCCGCGGGATTCCTTCAACGGGGCCCCGGGGGCAGGTAGTTCGGCGCAGGGTCAGCAGAGTCAGCCGGGTGGGCCTGGTGTGTCGGGTGGGTTGAGTGGGCCGGGTTGGTCAGGTGGGCTGGATGGGCCGGGTTCGCAGGGCGGGCTGGGCGTGTCGGGTGCGCCGGGTCGACCGGCGGCGCCGGGACCGCAGGGTCAGCCGGGTGGGCCTGGTGTGTCGGGTGGGTTGAGTGGGCCGGGTTCGCAGGGCGGGCCTGGTGTGTCGGGTGCGCCGGGTCAGCCGGGTGAGCCGGGTTCGTCGGGTTCGCTGGGACCGCAGGGGCAGCCCGGTGCGGTGGGTGCTTCGGGGTACGGGTATCCGCTGGGGGCGAGTGGGCCCTCGTACGGATATCCGCCCGGTGCGCCGAATCCGCCTGGGCGGCCGCTTGCGCCCAACGCCGGTGACATCGCCGACGCGGCGACCAGCAAGGCGCCGCCGCCGCGTGGTGCCCGGGGCGGCGGTGCGAGCGCCCCGCCTCCGCCGGGTGCGCCGGGAACTCCGGGCGGGCGTCCGGGGATTGTGCCTCCGCCGCCGGGGGCTGCCGGTTCTGCGGGTGGGTACGTGCCTACGCAGCTTGTGTCGGCGCTCGGGGCTGAGGCGGGCGCGGGGGCCGCGGGGGCTGGTGGATCGGGCTCTGGCGCTGCTGGCGGCGCGTCTGGTGATCCGCATCAGTCCGGTGGTCCGCAGTCGCCTGGCGGTCAGAATGCTCCGGGTGCTCCGAATCCGTCCGGTGCTCCCGACTCGGTCGGCGGTGCGCCTCCTGGGGGCGTTCACCAGGCCGCGACGATGTTCTCCGGACCCGGGCGGGCCGGTGGGCCCGGTGCGCCTCAGCCTCCGGGTGCGCCTGGTGCGTCGGGTGCGTCTGGTCGGCTTGGTGTGTCCGGTGTGCCGCAGTCCTCGGGTCCGCCGAACCCGCCCGGCGCTCCGTTGCCTCCGGGTGCACCTGGCGTCCCGAACCGGCCCGGCGTTCCCAACTCGCCCGGGGGTACCCCTCCGGAGGGTGTCCACCACGCCGCGACGATGTTCGCCGACCCGAGTCAGGGCGGCGCCCCCAACGCGCCCCGCCCGCCGGGCGCCCCTGGCGCTCCCCAGCCTCCGGGTGCCCCTGGCGCTCCCCAGCCTCCGGGCGCCCCTGGCGCTCCCCAGCCTCCGGGTGCCCCCGGTGCGTCAGGCGTACCGTCTCCTCCCGGTGCCCCCGGTGCCCCCGGTGCCCCCGGTGCCCCCGGTGCCCCCGGTGCCGTGCACCGCGCCGAGACCATGCTGGCCGGTCCTCCGGTCGGCGCCCCCGGTGCACCTCCGCCGCCCAGGGCCCCTGGTGCCCCCGGCATCCCCAACGCGCCGCGCTTCCCCGCAGGTCCGGGCACTGCCGGCGCCCCCGGTGCGCAAGGTGCCCCCGGCGCTCCGGGTACGCCCGGTTTCCCCGGCGTTTCCGGTGCTCAGGGCGGCGGCGCCAACACGCCCCGCCCGCCGGGCGCCCCAGGTGCTCCCCAGTCTCCCGGTGCGCCTGGCGTTCCCGGCGTTCCTGGTGGCCCGGGCACCCAGGGCGTCCCCGGTACCCCCGGCACGCCCCCGAACGCCCTCCAGCCCCCCATGCCCCCCGGCGGGACGCCCCCGCCCCCCGGCGGTCGGCCGGCGCCCGGTATGCCCGCCCCCGGCGGTCAGCCTGCCCCGGGTATGCCCACCCCCGGCGGTCAGCCCACTCCAGGGATGGCCGGCCCGGGTATGCCCGCCCCCGGCCCGGTTGCCCCCGGTTTCGCGCCTCCTTCTCCGTCGGTGCCCACCCCGGGCTTTCCGTCGCCGGGCGCCCCCGGCCTCTCCGCGTCTCCGCCCGCTCCTGGCCCCCAGGCCCCCTCCTACGGCTACCCTCCGCCCGGGCAGCCCACGGTCGGGCCCGGCTACCAGGCCGTTCTTCGCTACCGGGCCCCCGACGGGGCCGAGCAGCAGGTGATCCGGCGTTCCGCGCCGGGGACGCCGCATCCGGAGTGGCAGATCTTCCACGAGCTGCGGGCGATGAACATTCCGCCGGACCAAGTCCTCGAACTGCACACCGAGTTGGAGAGCTGCGAGCTGCCGGGTGCCTACTGCGCGCGCATGATCCGCGAGCAGTGGCCGAACGCCCGGATCACGAGCATCGCCCCCTACGGCACCGATCACGCGAGCCGTCAGCAGGGCATGGCCCAACTCCTCGCGCACCAGGGCGAGTTGCACCAGGTGGCGGACGGTCCGGCGCGCCCGGGGCCGGTACGTACGCCGCTTCCGCCCGTGCAGCCCGCGCCGCCGGTCCCGCCGGAGGCGGTCGCGCAGGAGCTGGCCGGGGCGTTCGGGCCCGGGGTGTTCCGGTTCGACCAGGCGGCGGTATCGCGGCAAGGGGTGCCGCCGATCGTGGCGCACACGCTGGTCGTCGCCGGGCTGCCCGCCGACATGGGGCCGTTCTTCTGGGCGCAGGCCCAGCCGGGGCGGCCGGTGCCGACGCTTGCCGAGCTGGCGCAGGAGCGCGGGGTGCGGCCGGCGTCGGACGCGGGGTCGTACCTCGTCATGGGCAGCGACTTCGGCAAGGCGATCTGCGTGCAGTACGGGACGGCGAACATCGTCGCGGTGCCCGTGGAGGCGGGGCCCGGCGGGGCGCCCGTACCGCCGCAGTTCGTGAACACGGGGCTGCCCGAGTTCGCGCGGTGTCTCGCGCTGCTCGGCCGTATGTGGCGGCTGCGGTACGGCCTGAACCAGGAGCAGGCGGGCCGCTGGACCGTCGACTTCCAGGCCCAGCTCGCCTCCCTGGACCCGGCGGCGCTCGGCTCCCCGGAGAGCTGGTGGTCGGTGCTGCTGGAGGAGATGTGGGACGGGTTGCTGTAACCCGCTGAGTGCGGAGGGAGGGGGTGGCGGCCGGACGGCCGCCACCCCCTCCGTCATGTCGGCCGTGACCCGACCCGGAGTGTCGCGTTAGGCACATTTCACCCCAATCCATCAAGATGTGCGCGAAATCATTACTTCGTACGCGGAGAGGGGTTGCAGGATGAGCATCGCAGCGATGTCGAACGGTTTCGTGGCCGGCTTCGGGGCCGGACGGGGGCGCGGTTACCGGCCCGAACAGGTCGACGCGTACGCCGCCGCGCTCTCCGCGGAGCGGGACGTGGCCTGGGAGCGGGCCGCTCGGCTGACCGTGCTCGCCAGGGAGATGGCGGCGGAGTCGGGGCGGCTGCGGGAGGCCGTCGCGCGGCTCGCCCCGCAGACGTACGACAGTCTTGGTGAACGCGCCCGGCGGCTTTGGGAGTTGGGCGCAGAAGAGGCCGACGCCGTGCGGGAGCGGGGGCGGAGCGAGGCGCGGCAACTGGTCGCGGCGGCAGAGGCCCGCGCCGACGCCCTGCGGGAGGCCGCGGACGCCGCCGCCGGGACCGTACGGACCGAGGCCGAGGAACGTGCCCGGCACCGGCTGCTCGCCGCCCGCGCCGAGGCGGACGAGATCCGGATCGGCGCCCGGCGGGACGTCAAGGAGGGGCGGGGCGAGGCGCTGGCCGCGCTGCGCGAGATGCGGCTGCGGACCTCCGGGCTGCTCGCCGAGCAGGAGAAGGAGTACGCCGAGCGGTGGGCCGCGGAGGAACGGCTCGCCGCCGAGCGCGAAGTCGCCCTGGACACACGGCACATGGGGCGGGTGGCAGCCGCCGAGGCCGCGCTGTCCGAGGCGAGGCGGGCCTTCGCGGAGGCTGAGGAATCGGTCGGGCGCACCGAGGAGGACGCACGCGTCCGCGCCGCGGAGATCCTTGCCGAGGCCCGCGCCCAGGAGGACCGCCTCGCCCGCGAGACGGAGCGGGTGCTGCGGGAGCACGGGGAGGAGTGGGACGACGTGCAGGCCCACATGGACCACGTGCGCAGCAGCCTGACCGCGCTCACGGGGCGGGCGGCGGCTGAATGAGCACTGCGAAGGCCGGCCGTCAGGGGCTGTCCTCCAGTACCGGGAACCGGCGTGGCGCCAGTACCAGCAGGGCCACGAAGGCCAGCGCCGCCGCCCCGGCCGCCCCGAAGTACACCGCGTGCACCGCGTCGGCGATCGCCCGCCGGGTCGCCTCAGGTGCGGTACCCGCCCCCAGCGCCCGCGTCACGGAGTCCAGATCGCCCGACCCGCCCAGCCGGGACGCCAGTACGCCGTTGGCCACCGCGCCGAACAGGGCCGCGCCGATCGTCTGGCCGGTCTGGCGGCAGAAGAGCACCGACGCCGTCGCCGTGCCGCGTTCCGACCAGCCGACCGTCGACTGGACGCCGACTATCAGCGGGAGTTGGAAGAGACCCAGGGCGCCACCGAGCAGCAGCATCAGGAGTGTGGGCTGCCAGGCGGAGCCGGGGTAGGGGAGGAAGGGGAACGCCAGCAGGATCAGGGCCGCCGCGCCGATGCCCAGCATCGCCGTGTCGCGGAAGCCGATCCTGCGGTACACGTGCTGGCTCAGCGCCGCCGACACTGGCCAGCTCAACGTCCATACGGTCAGCACGAATCCGGCGGCTGCCGGGGCGAGGCCCAGTACCGACTGGGCGTACGTCGGCAGGAACACCGTCGGGGCCACCATCAGCAGGCCCAGCGCGCCCAGCGCGAGGTTGACCGCCGCGATCGTGGGGCGCCGCCACACCCACCCGGGGATGATCGGCTCCGCCGCCCGGCGTTCGATCACGACCACGAGCAACGCCAGCGCAAGTCCCGTACCGAAGAGGGCGGTCGACGGCGCCGACAGCCAGGGCCAGCCGATCCCGCCCTGGACGAGGGCCGTCAGCAGCACGCCGCCGCATACGAACACCGCCAGGGCGCCCGCCCAGTCGATGCGCGGGCGGGGGCCGGAGGTGTCGCGCTGCGGTTCGTGGAGGTGGCGGGCCAGGAGCCACATCGCCACCGCGCCGACGGGCAGGTTGACGAGGAAGATCCAGCGCCAGCCGGCGTAGGCCGCCAGAATCCCGCCCACCGCGGGGCCCGCCACCGCCGAGGTCGCCCATACGGTCGACAACTTGGCCTGGATCTTCGGGCGTTGCTCCAGTGGGTAGAGGTCTGCGGCGAGGGTCTGGACGGTGCCCTGGAGGGCGCCGCCGCCCAGGCCCTGGATGATCCGGAACGCGATCAGCGCGCCCATGTTCCAGGCCAGCGCGCACAGCAGCGAGCCGAGGAGGAACAGGGCGCTGCCCGCTATCAGGACCGGTTTGCGGCCGAAGGTGTCGGAGAGTTTGCCGTACACCGGGAGGGTGACCGTGACGGCCAGCAGATAGCCCGAGAACAGCCAGGAGAAGACGGAGAAGCCGCCGAGGTCGCCGACGATCTGCGGTACGGCGGTCGACACGATGGTGGAGTCGAGTGCGGCCAGTGCCATCGAGAGCATGAGCGCGGCGACGACGGCTCCCCGTTTCTCGGTTCCGGTTCGCCGCCGTGCGGTGTCGCCTGTCGCGGGTCCTGTACGGCGGCTGCTGCCCACCGGATTCCTTTCCCCCTGCATCTATCTGCCGCCGACCACTCTGCCACTTGCCCCTCCCGCGGCGGGAGGGTGGAGTCTGGCTGGGCCGAGGGGTGGAGGCGACCCCGAGATCCGCTCCACCTAGGGGCGGACTGCCCCTAGGGGTACCTCCGTACTTCGGCTCGGGGAGGGTTCGTACCGGCGGAGGACGAGACGGGGCCACTCCCGTCCTTAACCTGGCTTTATGCCGTCGGGGCGGCGTTCCTGACCTTCGGGGGTGGGGTTTACCCCCGAAGGAGACTGGGCCGGGCACCAGAGACCCGGACCCCCTCCCACCAGCAGACTCATTCGTACAGCGCAGGGAAGTCCGCAGAGCGATCCGCAGGGCAGCCCGCAGGGTGATCCGCAGAGCGACGTATCACCCGGCATCAGTGCGTGCTTACCACTGACCGACTTAGGGGACACACCATGACATCGGCTGCAGCAATCACCAGGCACGGGGGCACTGGAGGGCGTACGGCCGTTGCCGCACGGGCGCGACAGGTCGTGAAGGCGTACGGGTCCGGTGAGACCCGCGTCGTCGCCCTGGATGCCGTGGATGTGGACATCGCGCGGGGGCAGTTCACCGCGATCATGGGACCCTCGGGGTCCGGCAAGTCCACCCTCATGCACTGCCTCGCCGGGCTCGACACCGTGACGTCCGGGCAGATCCACCTCGACGACACCGAGATCACCGGGCTCAAGGACAAGAAGCTGACGCAACTGCGCCGGGACCGGATCGGGTTCATCTTCCAGGCGTTCAACCTGTTGCCGACGCTCAGCGCGCTGGAGAACATCACGCTCCCCATGGACATCGCGGGCCGCAAGCCGGACAAGGGCTGGCTGGCGCAGGTCGTCGAGACCGTCGGGCTGGCGGACCGGCTCAAGCACCGGCCCAACCAGCTCTCCGGCGGTCAGCAGCAACGCGTCGCCGTGGCAAGGGCGTTGGCCGCGCGGCCCGAGATCATCTTCGGCGATGAGCCGACCGGAAACCTCGACTCCCGTGCGGGTGCCGAGGTGTTGGGCTTCCTGCGCCGCTCGGTGGACGAGCTCGGCCAGACCATCGTGATGGTCACGCACGACCCGGTCGCCGCCTCGTACGCCGACCGCGTGCTGTACCTGGCCGACGGGCGGATCGTCGACGAGATGTTCCGGCCGACCGCCGACAGCGTCCTCGACCGTATGAAGGACTTCGACGCGCGGGGGCGTACGTCATGACTGTGCTGAAGACCTCGATGCGCAACTTTTTCGCGCACAAGGGCCGGATGGTCCTCTCGGCGGTGGCCGTGCTGCTGTCGGTGGCGTTCGTGTGCGGGACCCTCGTCTTCACCGACACCATGAACACGACGTTCGACAAGCTCTTCTCGGTCACCTCCCCCGACGTCACGGTGTCGCCGAAGGCGGCCAAGAACGACGAAACCCCGCAGAACGGGGTGCCCGAGTCGCTGCCGGCCTCCGTGCTGGCGAAGGCTCAGCAGGCCCAGGGCGTCAAGTCGGCCGAGGGCGCGGTCGTTTCGATGAACGTGACTGTCGTCAACAGCGAGAACGAGAACATGGGGTCCAGTACCGGGGCGCCGACCTTCGCGGGCAACTGGACGCGCAACGACCTGCGTTCGATGGAGATCACCAGCGGTCACGCTCCCCGCGGGCCCACCGAGGTGATGGTCGACGCGGACACAGCCGACAAGCACCACCTGAAGATGGGCGACGAGCTTCGTACCATCGCGCAGTCCGGTGACGTCACCGCGCGGATCGTCGGCATCGCCACCTTCAAGGTGACCAACCCCGGTGCCGCCGTCGTCTACTTCGACACCGCCACCGCACAGCGTGAACTCCTCGGCGCCACCGGCCGGTTCAGCCAGCTCAACGTCACGGCGGCCGACGGGGTCACCGACACGCAGCTCAAGCAGAACGTCACCCAAACCCTCGCGGCCAGTGGCGCGTTCAAGGTGCAGACGCAGAAGGAGTTCTCCGACGAGAGCCGTGAGGGCGTCGGCGAGTTCATGAACGTCATCAAGTACGCCATGCTCGGCTTCGCCGGGATCGCGTTCCTGGTCGGTATCTTCCTGATCATCAACACCTTCTCGATGCTGGTCGCCCAGCGGACCCGTGAGATCGGCCTGATGCGGGCGATCGGTTCCTCCCGCAAGCAGGTCAACCGGTCCGTGCTCGTGGAGGCGCTGCTGCTCGGCTTCGTCGGATCGGTCCTCGGTGTCGGCGCGGGGGTCGGCATCGCGATCGGCCTGATGAAGCTGATGTCGATGGCCGGGATGAACCTGTCCACCGACGACCTCACCGTCAAGGCGGCCACCCCGGTGATCGGCCTCGTCCTCGGTGTCGTCGTCACCGTCCTCGCCGCCTACCTCCCCGCCCGCCGCGCGGGCAAGGTCTCCCCGATGGCCGCGCTCCGCGACGCCGGCACCCCGGCCGACGGCAAGGCGGGCGTCGTACGGGGTCTCATCGGCCTCGTCCTGACGGGAGCGGGTGCCTACGCCCTCTACCTGGCCGCCACCGCCGACAAGGCGAGCGACGGCTCGATGGTCCTCGGCGCGGGCGTCGTGCTCACGCTCCTCGGGTTCGTGATCATCGGCCCGCTCCTCGCGGGCGGTGTCGTACGGGCGCTCAGCGCCGTGCTGCTGCGGGGCTTCGGCCCCGTGGGCCGGCTCGCCGAACGCAACGCACTGCGCAACCCGCGCCGCACGGGCGCCACGGGGGCGGCCCTGATGATCGGCCTCGCGCTGGTCGCCTGCCTGTCGGTGGTCGGCTCGTCGATGGTCGCCTCGGCGACGAGCGAGCTGGACGCGTCGGTCGGCGCGGACTTCATCGTCCAGGGCAACCAGCGGATCGTGCCGCAGGCGGAACAGGCGATGCAGAGCTCGCCCGGCCTGACCCACGTCACCCGCTACAAGGAGGTCGAGGTCACCCTGACCCCGCCCGACGGCAGGGCCGAGAAGACCCAGCTGACGGCCGCCGACCCGACGTACGCCTCCGACCTGCGCCGGACCACGATCTCGGGCACGCTGAGCGCCGCGTACGGCAAGGACGCCATGTCGGTGGGCTCCGGGTACGCCAAGGACCACGGTGTGAAGGTCGGCGACACGATGACCGTCGCCTTCAAGGGCGGCTCGACGGCGAAGCTCAGGGTCGCCGCGGTCACGGACGACGACGTGGCGATCGACAAGGGCTCGCAGTACCTGTCCATCGCGACGATGGAGAAGTACCTGCCGGCCGACAAGATCCCGCCGAACAGCCTGATGTTCGCCTCGGCGAAGAAGGGTGAGGAGAAGGCGGCCTACGCGGCGCTGAAGAAGGCCCTCGACCCCTACCCGCAGTACCAGGTCCGCGACCAGACCGACTACAAGCAGGAACTGAAGGAGCAGATCGGCCAGCTCCTGAACATGGTGTACGGGCTGCTCGCCCTGGCGATCGTGGTAGCGGTGCTCGGTGTCGTGAACACCCTCGCCCTGTCGGTGGTGGAGCGGACGCGGGAGATCGGTCTGATGCGGGCGATCGGTCTGTCGCGGCGCCAGCTGCGCCGGATGATCCGGATGGAGTCGGTGGTGATCGCACTCTTCGGCGCGCTGCTGGGGCTCGGCCTGGGGATGGGCTGGGGGGCGACGGCTCAGCGGCTGCTGGCACTGGAGGGGCTGAAGGTCCTGGAGATTCCCTGGCTGACGATCATCGGTGTGTTCGTCGGGTCGGCCTTCGTAGGGCTGTTCGCGGCGCTGGTGCCGGCGTTCAGGGCGGGGCGGATGAACGTGCTGAACGCTATCGCTACGGACTGACTGACCAGGGGGAACGGGGAACGGGGGAGGGCCCGGTGCCGGGGAGTCTGTGTACTCCCCGGCACCGGGCTTCGTACGTGTCCTCGCCCCCGCCGCCCCTGCCCGTCCCATCACTGGGGGCTGCCGCCCCCAGACCCCCCGCCACGGCCCTGGAGGGGCCTCGTCCGCAAACGCCGGACGGGCTGGTCTCTCAGCCCGTCCGGCGTTTGCGGAGCGGGGTCTGGGGCGGAGCCCCAGAAGGATGGGACGGGCAGGGGCCCCGGGGGCGAAGAAACCCCCCGGGGTGCACGTTGTCCACAGGCGCCGCGCTCGCCGACGCGGCGTCGTACGCTGGACACCCCCCGGCCCGTCACACGTGTCGGGCCCTTCGCGTTGCCCACCCCTGACGAAAGCCCCCTCATGAGCCTGTACGGTCTGCTCGACGTCGTCGTCAAGGACGCTGCCCTCGCCGAAGCGATCAAGGCCGCCGGCGACGGCAACCGTATGCACGTCGACCTGGTCGGACCCCCCGCCGCACGCCCCTTCGCCGTGGCCGCGCTGGCCCGCGAGGCCGGGCGCCCGGTGCTGGCCGTGACCGCGACCGGGCGTGAGGCCGAGGATCTCGCCGCCGCCCTGAGATCGCTGCTGCCGCCGGACACGGTCGCCGAGTACCCGGCCTGGGAGACCCTCCCGCACGAACGCCTCTCGCCCCGCAGCGACACCGTCGGCCGCCGCCTCGCCGTACTGCGCCGCCTGACCCACCCCAGCACCGACGATCCGGAGACCGGCCCGGTCTCGGTCGTCGTGGCCCCCGTACGTTCCGTACTGCAGCCGCAGGTCAAGGGGCTCGGCGAGCTGGAGCCGGTCGCGCTGCGCACCGGTCGGACCGCCGATCTCAACTCGGTCGTCGAGGCGCTGGCCGCCGCCGCGTACTCCCGCGTCGAGCTGGTCGAGAAGCGCGGCGAGTTCGCCGTACGCGGCGGCATCCTCGACGTGTTCCCGCCCACCGAGGAGCACCCCCTGCGGGTGGAGTTCTGGGGCGACGACATCGAGGAGATCCGCTACTTCAAGGTCGCCGACCAGCGCTCCCTGGAAGTCGCCGAGCACGGGCTGTGGGCGCCGCCCTGCCGCGAGCTGCTGCTCACGGACCAGGTGCGGGAGCGGGCCGCGGCTCTCGCCGAGGCACATCCTGAGCTGGGGGAGCTGCTCGGCAAGATCGCGGAGGGGATCGCGGTGGAGGGCATGGAGTCCCTCGCCCCCGTTCTCGTCGACGACATGGAGCTGCTGCTCGACGTCCTGCCCAAGGGCTCCATGGCCGTCGTGTGCGACCCGGAGCGGGTGCGGACGCGGGCCGCCGACCTGGTGGCGACCAGCCAGGAGTTCCTGCAGGCGTCCTGGGCGGCCACCGCGGGCGGCGGCGAGGCGCCCATCGATGTCGGCGCGGCCTCCCTGTGGTCCATCGCCGATGTCCGGGAGCGGGCGCGTGAGCTGGACATGATGTGGTGGTCGGTGTCGCCGTTCGCCGCCGACGAGGAGCTGACGGACTCATTCGCCGCCGACGCGGCGGGGGACACGCTCAAGCTGGGCATGCACGCGCCCGAGACCTACCGCGGGGACACCGCGAAGGCGCTCGCCGACACCAAGGGCTGGCTCGCGGACGGCTGGCGCACGGTGTTCGTCACCGAGGCGCACGGCCCGGCGGCCCGTACGGTCGAGGTGCTCGGCGGGGAGGGCATCGCGGCCCGCCTCGACGCCGACCTGACCGCGCTGAGCCCCTCCGTCGTGCATGTGGCGTGCGGCTCGATCGACTTCGGGTTCGTCGACACGAAGCTGAAGCTCGCCGTGCTGACCGAGACCGACCTCACCGGGCAGAAGGCCGCCGGCAAGGACGGCGCCCGTATGCCCGCCCGGCGCCGCAAGACCATCGACCCGCTGACCCTCGAAACCGGCGACTACATCGTGCACGAGCAGCACGGTGTCGGCCGGTACGTCGAGATGGTCCAGCGGACCGTTCAGGGCGCCACCCGCGAGTACCTGGTCGTGGAGTACGCGCCCGCCAAGCGCGGCCAGCCCGGTGACCGCCTCTACATCCCCACCGACCAGCTGGAACAGATCACCAAGTACGTCGGCGGCGAGGCTCCCACCCTGCACCGCCTCGGCGGCGCCGACTGGACGAAGACGAAGGCGCGCGCCAAGAAGGCCGTCAAGGAGATCGCCGCCGACCTCATCAAGCTGTACAGCGCCCGCATGGCGGCCCCCGGCCACGCCTTCGGGCCCGACACGCCCTGGCAGCGCGAGCTGGAGGACGCCTTCCCGTACACGGAGACGCCCGACCAGCTGACCACGATCGCCGAAGTCAAGGACGACATGGAGAAGACGGTCCCGATGGACCGCCTGATCTGCGGCGACGTCGGCTACGGCAAGACGGAGATCGCCGTCCGCGCCGCTTTCAAGGCCGTCCAGGACGGCAAGCAGGTCGCCGTCCTCGTCCCCACAACTCTCCTCGTGCAGCAGCACTTTGGCACCTTCGGTGAGCGCTACTCCCAATTCCCGGTCAACGTACGGGCGTTGAGCCGCTTCCAGACGGAAACCGAGGCGAAGGCCACCCTGGAGGGCCTGCGCGAGGGCTCGGTGGACGTCGTCATCGGCACCCACCGCCTTTTCTCCGCCGAGACGAAGTTCAAGGACCTCGGGCTCGTCATCGTCGACGAGGAACAGCGGTTCGGCGTCGAGCACAAGGAGCAGCTGAAGAAGCTGCGCGCCAACGTCGACGTGCTGACCATGTCCGCGACGCCCATCCCCCGTACGCTCGAGATGGCGGTCACCGGCATCCGCGAGATGTCGACGATCACCACCCCGCCGGAGGAACGCCACCCGGTGCTGACCTTCGTCGGCCCGTACGAGGAGAAGCAGATCGGCGCCGCGATCCGCCGTGAACTCCTGCGCGAGGGGCAGGTGTTCTACATTCACAACCGCGTCGAGTCCATCGACCGGGCGACGGCACGGCTCCGGGAGATCGTCCCCGAGGCTCGGATCGCGACCGCCCACGGCCAGATGTCCGAGCAGGCGCTGGAGCAGGTCGTCGTCGACTTCTGGGAGAAGCGCTACGACGTCCTCGTATCGACGACGATCGTCGAGTCCGGCATCGACATCTCCAACGCCAACACGCTCATCGTGGAACGCGGCGACAACTTCGGCCTGTCCCAACTCCACCAGCTGCGCGGGCGGGTGGGGCGAGGCAGGGAGCGCGGGTACGCGTACTTCCTGTACCCCCCGGAGAAGCCCCTGACCGAGACCGCCCACGAACGGCTCGCGACCATCGCCCAGCACACCGAGATGGGCGCGGGCATGTACGTCGCCATGAAGGACCTGGAGATCCGCGGCGCCGGAAACCTCCTCGGTGGCGAACAGTCCGGTCACATCGCGGGCGTCGGCTTCGACCTGTACGTACGGATGGTCGGCGAGGCGGTCGCCGACTACCGGGCCTCACTGGAGGGCGGGGTGGAGGAGGAGCAGCCGCTGGAGGTCAAGGTCGAGCTCCCCGTCGACGCCCACGTCCCGCACGACTACGCCCCCGGCGAGCGCCTGCGCCTCGCGGCCTACCGTGCCATCGCCTCCGCGAACACGGAGGCCGACATCAAGGCCGTACGGGAGGAACTCGTCGACCGCTACGGCAAGTTGCCCGAGCCGGTCGAGAACCTGCTGCTCGTGGCGGGGCTGCGGATGCTCGCGCGGGCCTGCGGGGTCGGCGACATCGTCCTTCAGGGCACCAACATCCGTTTCGCCCCGGTGGAGTTGCGGGAGTCGCAGGAGCTGCGGCTCAAGCGCCTGTACCCGGGGACGGTCATCAAGCCGGCCGCGCACCAGATCCTCGTACCGCGCCCCAAGACGGCGAAGGTGGGCGGAAAGCCTGTGGTCGGGCGGGAGTTGCTGGGCTGGACCGGGGAGTTCCTGGCCTCGATCCTGGGGTCGTGAGCGGCCCCGGAGGTAGCACGTAGTCAAGAGGAAGCCGTCCACGGCAGGTTGGCATCCGTGGACGGCTTCCGTTCTCGCTGGGTCTTCGGGGCCTCCGGGGCTATGGCTGTTCGGGCCGGTCGCGATCACGATCCATGCCCATCGCGCCCTCGGCTCTCCGCTGCGCGTCGTCGACCTGGCTCGTGTACTTGTCGCCCGTCTTCTGGTTGGTCTTCTTTTCCGCGCTGTCGGAGGCGTTCCGTCCCGCCTTGCCGCGCATCTGCTCCCTGATCCTGTCGAAGATGCTCACCCCGGGCTCCTTCCGGAGGTGAGTCAGCACCGGCCATACGCCCGGTATGCGAAATACACCCCTTGAGTGCCGGTGGGCGCCCCTGTGGCCGGGAAGGCCCGGCCGCTAGCCTGGCGACCAGGGAGAACAGGTCGAACAGCGGAATTCCGTCCGCAGGGAAGCAGGGGAGGGGCGCAACGTGGTGCGTGTGAGGGGTGGGGGCGTTGGCGCCGCCGTACTCGTGGTGGTGTTCGGTGTCGGCGGGTGCAGTGGCGAGACCCTGGGGTCCGCCGGGCCCGAGGAGTCCGCGAGCGGTACGGCCGGCGGGGGAGGCGGGGGCGCGGCGCTCGCCGCTGTCGACTCGCTGACCGTGAAGGGGCGGGCACCCAAGACGGGGTACGACCGGGACCGGTTCGGCAGTGCGTGGGCGGACACCGACTCGAACAAGTGTGGGACGCGCGACGACATCCTCAAACGCGACCTGGTCGACGTGAAGTTCAGCAGCGGGAAGTGCAAGGTGACCTCGGGGGAACTCGATCCGGACCCCTACAGCGGCAAGGACGTGACGTTCACACGGGGCCGCAGCGAGGTGGACATAGACCACATCGTCGCGCTCTCGGACGCCTGGCAGAAGGGTGCCAAGTACTGGGACGCCAGCAAGCGCATAGCGTTCGCCAACGACCCGCTCAACCTCCGCGCCGTGGACGCGAGCACCAACCGCAGCAAGGGCGACGGCGACACGGCTACCTGGCTGCCGCCGAACAAGGGTTACCGCTGCGCGTATGTCGCCAACCAGGTCGCCGTGAAGAAGAAGTACGAACTGTGGGTCACGGAGGCGGAGAAGGCCGCGATGAAGAAGGTGCTGTCGGGGTGCGGCGGGCAGGAACTGCCGACGGGTGGCAGTCCGACGGAGGCGCCCGCGCGGTTCCACGCGAGCTGATTTCGGGGGCCAGGGGGTGGTGAACCGGCGTTGCCGCGGGCGTCTGCCGGGGGCTGCCGCCCCCGGCCTTCGGCTCCCCCCGGCCCCGGCTGGTACCGGTGCGGTGCGACCTGGAGCACGGGTACGGGGTCTACGTGGAGCCCAACGTGCGGATGCGGCACGCCCTTTGACGTGTGGGGGCCGCTGTCCGCCCAGCGCGTCCAGGTCGAGGACCTCGCCGGTGGGCCTCCGGGCCGCGACAATCAGCACGACAACGGTTCGGTACAACCCGGGACCCGTTGTCCGTGTCGGCCTATACGCTCGAACCCCGACATCGAACCTGTCACTCGTACGTCCGTCCCCGTCGGCATCATCCGGTCCAGGAGCAGTCATGTACGGCCCCGGCGCGCCGCCGCCCACCCGCAGCGCGGGCACCGTCATCACCCTGCGCGTGCTGATCGCCGCCGCCGGGTTCCTCTCGTGCGGCCTCTTCGCGTGCCTGCCGCTGTTCCGCGTCGCCTTCCTGCGCGGCCGGTGGTTCAACTGGACGGCGGCCTGGGTGAGCATGCCGCTGTCCATCGCGTGTTTCGCGGTGGTCGGCACGGTGGCGGAGAACAACGTCAAAGGCGACATCGCCCTCGCCGTCGTGATGCTGCTGGGCGCCCTGGCCAGCACGTACTTCCTGGTCGTGGACATACGGCCAACCAACCGACAGGGCCAGTACGCCGGTTACGCGCCGGCCCAGGCCACGACCGTTCCCCTCGGGTACGGCTACCCGCCTCCGTCCCCGTACGCGAACACGCAGGCCGGGCCGCGGCCCCCCATGCCCCACACGCCGACACCCCAGCCACCCGTCTCCCACAGCCCCGTACCGCCTCCGCCGCAGCGCCCCGCGCCCGCCCGTATCGACCAGGTGCGCGCCGAACTCGACGAGCTCAGCGACTACCTGCGCAAGCACGACAGCAACGGCAACGGCAACGGCGACGGCAACCACAACGGCAACAACGGGGGCGGACGGTGAGCGTGGGCACGGGACGCGTCATCGCCGAACGGTACGAACTGTCCACGCTCATCGGGCAGGGCGGCATGGGCCAGGTGTGGACGGCGTACGACCAGCGGCTCGACCGGCGCGTCGCGGTCAAACTGCTGCGCCCGGACAAGGTCGCCGGTCAGGAGGCCGACGAGCTGCGCCGCCGCTTCGTACGCGAGTGCCGGGTGACCGCGCAGGTCGACCACCCCGGCCTGGTCACGGTCCACGACGCGGGCAGCGATGACGAGGAACTGTTCCTCGTCATGCAGTACGTCGACGGCGCCGACCTCTCCGACCACCTCGCCGAACACGACCCCTACCCCTGGCAGTGGGCGGTCGCGGTGGCCGCGCAACTGTGCGCCGTGCTGAGCGCCGTGCACGCCGTGCCGATCGTCCATCGCGACCTCAAGCCGCGCAACGTGATGGTGAAGCAGGACGGCACGGTCACCGTCCTCGACCTGGGCGTCGCCTCGGTCATGGACACGGACACGACCCGCCTCACCCACACCGGTTCGCCCATCGGCTCGCCCGCCTACATGGCCCCCGAGCAGGCGATGGGCGGCGCGGTCGGCCCGTACACGGACCTGTACGCACTCGGCGTACTGCTCCACGAACTCCTCAGCGGCGACGTGCCGTTCTCCGGCTCGACGGCCCTCGGGGTGCTGCACCGGCACCTGTACGAGCCGCCGCTGCCCGTGCGCCGGCTGAGACCCGAGGTGCCCGAGTCGCTGGAAGCGCTCGTCCTTCGGCTGCTCGCCAAGGACCCGCAGCACCGGCCCGCCTCCGCGCAGGAGGTGTACGAGCACCTGGCACTCCTCCTCCCGGAGCGCGGTATGCCCACCGGAGCGCCCCTCGACCCAACCCGCCCCTTCCTGCGCCCGCACGCCCCCTGGCCGGACCGCGCCCGCACCCCCGCGCCCCAGCCGACAGCCGCCCCGGCGGCCGAGCGACCCGACGTCGCCGGAGCCGTCGACGAGGTCAAACGCCTCCTCGGTGAAGGCCGGATCACCCAGGCAGTCGACATCCTCGGCGCGATTGTGCCTGTCGCCGCCGAACAGCACGGCGAGCACTCCCCGGTCGTCCGCACCCTGCGCAAGCAGTACGCGGCCACCCTCATGGACGACGGCCAGTACCGCCGCGCCCTGCCCGAACTGCGCCGCCTCGCCGACGAACGCGCCGCCGAGGCAGGCCAGACCGACCCTCAGTCGCTGCGCTTCCGCTACGAGGCCGCCCAGTGCCTCGAACAGCTCGGCGAAGCGGCGGCGGCCCTCGCCGAGTACCGTGCCCTGTTGCCGTACTACGAGAACCAGTACGTCGCCGGTGACCCCGAACTCTCCCTCGACGTCCGCCGCCGCATCGGCCACCTCCTCCTCGCCCTCGGCGACCGCACCGCCGCCGGCGACACCCTCGTCCGCCTCCTCCACGACGTGGACCGCCTGCGCGGCCCCGGGCATCCCCTGGCGGCGGAGGTCCGGCGGACACTGGAGTGGCTGGGACAGGTGCGCGGCTAGGTTTCACGGTGACGTGAAACGTACGCGCCTTCGACAGGGCGGCGCCGCACGCCAAGGCGTACCGCACCGGCCTCTGCGGCCCACCAGTACACGGCCAACAGCAAGGAGAAGCGCAGAAGCGCGGCGGTTGCACGATCACCGTGGACCGTGACGCGTGGGACGCGCCGGTGGTGATCACGGGCTGAGGCGGCCAGGACGGGCGGCGGTGCCCGAAGTCCAGGTGAATCGTTGGTCGAATGGCTTGGCCAGAGCCCGGCCACTGCCTAACATCGATCACCGCAAGACCTTGTGCGCCCACCCGTCGCCCGACCACCACCCCTCAACGAGGCGCTGCGCGCCGCACCTGCTGGTCTGCACAAACTCCTCAGGAGGACTCCTTGCACCGCCGTCGTCGTACCGCGCTCTTCCTCTCCGCCGCGATCGTCGCCGCGGCCCCCCTCCTCACCGCCTGCGGAAACGACGCGCATCCCGGCGCGGCGGCCGTCGTCGGCGGGCAGCGGATCACGGTCTCGCAGCTGGAGAGCAGGGTGAACGAGGTACGCGCGGCGCAGCGGGCGGCCACCCCGGACCAGGCCCAGTACGCGCAGGTCGTCGCCAGAACCGGCAGCCTCACCCGGGACACTCTGCACACCATGGTCCTCGACCGTGTCCTGAACCAGGCCGCGGAGAACGCGGGTGTGACCGTGACCCGCAAGGACGTCCAGGATCTGCGCACCGCCCTGGAAGAGCAGGCGGGCAGCGCGAAGGCGCTGGAGGACGCCTGGCTCCAGCAGTACGGCGTCGCTCCGGCCCGCCTCGGCGACAGCCTGCACACCGAGATCGTGGCCCAGAAACTGGCCGCCGCCCTGGGCGCCGACATGAACACGCCGGACGGCCAGACCACCTTCTGGAAAGCGATGTCCGAGGCCTCCAAGACCCTCGACGTCGACCTCAACCCGCGCTACGGCAGCTGGGACGTCCAGAAGAGCAGCCGCGTCGACGCGAAGACGCCCTGGGTACGGGAGATCACGCAGGCGGAGACCCCTCAGGAGCCGGCGTAACGGTTGTCCGTACGGGTGTACGGGTGCGGGTGTACGGGCGCCGTGCGTCTGCGTGCGCCTGACCTGTGGACAACCGAGGGGGTCGTCGGTGGCGTGGGTTACGTTCGGAGGGTGAACGCAACCAGCGGCTTCGAGACCGCCCCGGAGACGGATGAGACCGACCCCGGTCGTGTCGTCCTGCTCACCACCAGCCACCGTGTCGCGCCCGGCCTGCTGTCCTGGCCCGCCTGGCAGGTGCTGCACGCGGCCGACCGGGTGCTGTGCGCGGACGGTGCGCATCCGCAGCTGCCGTATATGCGCGAGGCCGGCATATCGGTCGAGGAGACCGCGCCGACCGCCGGGGAACTGGTCGACGCCTGTGCCGGCGGCCGGACGGTCGTCGTCGCGACGACGGGCGAGGGCGACCCGGCCCTGACGGACGGCCTGGCACGCCTCGCGGGCTCGGGCCGTGTACGGATGCCGGAACTGGAACTGCTCCCCGCCTCCTACGACCTCCCCGGCGCCCGCCTCCTGGACCTCGTCCAGGTCATGGACCGCATCCGCCTGGAGTGCCCCTGGTCGTCCAGACAGACCCACAAGGGCCTGGCGAAGTACGGCATCGAGGAGGCGTACGAACTCGTCGAGGCGATCGAGGAGGGCGACCGGGACGAACTTCGCGAGGAACTGGGGGACGTCCTGCTCCAGGTCGTCTTCCACGCGCGCATCGCCGAGGAGGGCAGCGAGGAGGAGGGTACGGCGCCGTTCTCGATCGACGACGTGGCGGCGGGCATCGTCACCAAGCTGATCCACCGCCACCCGCACGTCTTCGGCGACGAGACGGCGTCCACACCGGAGGACGTCAAGGAGCACTGGCTGCGCACCAAGGCCCAGGAGAAGCGCAGGACCTCGGTGACGGAGGGCATCCCCCTCGGTCAGCCCGCCCTGGCCCTCGCGGCGAAACTGGCGTCCCGGGTACACACGGCGGGGTTTGACGTTCCGCTGCCGCAGGGTGAGGGGGTCGGATACGAGCTGCTGGAGATGGCGGTACGGGCGGAGGCGGAGGGCGTGGACCCGGAGGCGGCGCTGCGGGTTGCCGCGCGGGCTTATCGGGATGCGGTGCGGGTGAGGGAAGGGGCGACGGAGGGGTGACGGTGCGCTGACCGCTCCAGGGCTCAGTACCGTTGTCGCAGTGCGGTGTTGAGGCGTGGGGGCGGGCGTGGAACAGAAGCTGGACCACCCCGCGGCCGAGGGCGCCAGGGTGCTGGGAGGCGGCCCATCCGCTGGGGGGGGACATGTCTCTCGGGAGAGGTGACTGCAGCCGCGCGGAAGGCTGCTGTTTCGCTGCGGAACGGCGGGGATACGCGGACTCGCCAGGGGCATGGGTGCGTTGCTGCTCCCGCAGAGCGAGGGCGAGCCGGCCAGAGTCCGGCTGGACCGAGCGGCAGCCTCGGGTGACGAGGGAGCCGCCCTGTTGGCCTCCGCCGAAGGCGCTCCGGAGCGCGCCGAGCAGTACTTCCCGGACTCCAGCAATTGCCCGTTGGGCAGCACGCACAATGGCGTCGTGCAGGAGACATCGGGATGCGCGGACGAGGCCCGCGCAGTACCAGAAGGGCTACAAGTCCGGCGATTCCCATGGCGCCCACCGTCTTGCCGCCCTCCTCGAAACCAGAGGCAAGCCCGAAGAAGCCAAGGCCTGGTTCCCCAAAGCCTCCGACATGGGTCACCCCGGTGCCAGGAAGGCCCTCGGTGAGAGGTCCGAGGCGCCCGATACCTTCACCGGGTGACCAACCAGCCCCCGTCCATGCCCCCGGCCCCCGAACTCTTCACCTGGGAGTTCGCGACGGACCCGTACCCCGCCTACGCCTGGCTCCGTGAGCACGCTCCCGTGCGCCGGACGAAACTCCCCAGCGGGGTCGAAGCCTGGTTGGTCACCCGGTACGGCGATGCCAAGCAGGCCCTCGCCGACCCTCGGCTCTCCAAGAATCCCGCCCATCACGACGAGCCCGCGCACGCCAAGGGCAAGACCGGTATCCCCGGTGAGCGCAAGGCCGAGCTGATGACGCATCTGCTCAACATCGATCCGCCGGACCACACCAGGCTCCGTCGACTCGTCGCCAAGGCGTTCACTCCGCGCCGGGTCGCCGAGTTCGCGCCCCGGGTCCAGGAACTCACCGACGACCTCATCGACAGGTTCGCGGCGCGCGGCTCCGCCGACCTCATCCACGAGTTCGCGTTCCCGCTGCCCATCTACGCGATCTGCGACCTGCTGGGCGTACCCCGCGAGGACCAGGACGACTTCCGGGACTGGGCCGGGATGATGATCCGTCACGGGGGAGGGCCCCGGGGTGGGGTTGCCCGGTCCGTGAAGAAGATGCGGGGCTATCTCGCCGAGCTGATCCACCGCAAGCGCGAGGCGCTTTCCGACGTACCCGAACCCGGTGAGGACCTCATCTCCGGGCTCATCCGCGCCTCGGACGAGGGTGAGCACCTCACCGAGAACGAGGCCGCCGCCATGGCTTTCATCCTACTATTCGCTGGTTTTGAGACAACCGTGAACTTGATCGGCAATGGCGTCCATGCCCTCCTGGCCCACCCCGAGCAGCGCGCCCGCCTCCAAGCCTCCCTCGCCGCCGGCGACTCCTCCCTCCTCGAAACCGGCGTCGAGGAACTCCTCCGCTATGACGGCCCCGTCGAGCTGGCCACCTGGCGCTTCGCCACCCGGCCGCTCAGCATCGGCGGGCAGGACATCGCGGCCGGCGATCCCGTCCTCGTCGTACTCGCCGCCGCCGACCGGGACCCGGCGCGGTTCCCCGACCCCGACATCCTCGACCTCGGCCGCCGGGACAATCAGCACCTCGGGTACGGCCACGGCATCCACTACTGCCTCGGGGCCCCGCTCGCCCGACTGGAGGGGCGGAGTGCGCTGGCCACCCTCCTCACCCGTCTCCCCGACCTGCAACTCGGCGCGGACCCCGCCGAGTTGAGATGGCGCGGCGGGCTCATCATGCGTGGACTGCGCACCCTGCCCGTCGAGTTCACGCCGGTTCGCGAATCCGGGCATACCTCGGCATTGGCGCCGTAGAAGATCACGAGAAGGTGACACACCCTCAACAGCGTGATCTTCACGTGATCTGCGCGGCATTAACTTGTGACAACTGATCGTCTGCCGATACGTTCGAGCACTAGTGCGACGCCCTCGCAGCATCCGTCGCACCAGCCCCCGCTGTCTCGCGAAAGGCAACCGCATGCTCTCCGGGAACGGTCGTCACCGTCGCCCCCGTCAGGCCCCGGCTCTGCTTGTCGCAGCCGGCGTGACCGGCTCCGCCATTGCCATCCCGCTGCTCGGCGCGACCGGCGCGAGCGCGGCCAGCGGTACCACGTGGGACAGGGTCGCGGAGTGTGAGAGCGCCACCTCCTGGAGTGCCAACACCGGCAACGGGTTCTACGGCGGGCTCCAGCTCACCCAGGCCGACTGGGAGAGGTACGGCGGTCTCACCTACGCCCCGAGCGCCGACCAGGCCAGCCGTTCGCAGCAGATCGCCGTCGCCGAGAACATCCTCGCCGACCAGGGTGCCGGGGCCTGGGAGGCCTGCGCGCTGCTGTCCGGGCTCGGCAAGGACACCAGTTCGGCCGACGTCGACACCGGTGTGGCCGAGGGAGACGCCTCGGGCGCGGCCTCGGAGTCGGACGCGGACTCTTCTTCCTCGTCCTCTTCCTCGTCGACTTCGACGGCGGCCTCTCCCACGCCCTCGGCGTCTCCCTCCACGGACTCCTCGGTCTCGACCAAGGCCTCGGAGTCCTCGCCCTCCCCCTCGCAGTCCGTCGCGGCGACGACCGACTCCGCCGAGTCGGCCGCCTCGCCGTCCCCCGCTTCCTCGTCACTCGATGTGGACAACTCGCAGGAAAGTGACAGTTCGCCCACGGAGTCGGTAAGTGGTGCAGAAGTGGGTAGCTCTGGGCAGAGTGCGGGAATTGGGGTGGGTGGTGAGGCTGAGGGCTCGTACACCGTCCGTGCCGGCGACACCCTCTGGAGCATCGCCGACTCCCTTGGTCTCGCGGGCGGATGGTCCGAGCTCTACACCGAGAACGAGCGCTCCCTCGGTGCGGACCCGAACCTCATCCTCCCCGGTCAGACCCTTGCTGTCGGTGATGAACCCGGGCAAAGGTAACCGGAGTTCACGTCACGCTTCGTGCTGAATGTCCGTTATAAATGCAGTGAGAGATAGGTCTCAGAAGCCCTGATCGTCTTTGTATTTCAGGGGATCACCTGTTTACGGTCGAGATCGCTCGCCATCGCGGGCCCCGCCGGTCGTAACGCCGAATCCTGCCAACGGCCGTACGGGAACAGTCGTCGCTATCAAGCGCCGTAGGCAGGAGCGGGGGACCCAAGGTAAGTGCCGCACCGGGGCAGTTGACCGGAGTGGCTTGGGGTGAAGCCGTACGCAGCCCGAGAGGGACGTACGGCCGGGCAACTCAACCGGCCCGAATCCGACAGCTCACCTCGCAGGCGTCGGTGAGGGGATCACGCATGCTGTTTTCCGGCAAGGGCAAGCACCGCCGTCCGTCCAAGGCCAGTCGCGCCGTCGCCATCGCCGGTGTCACCGGCGCCGCGGTCGCCGCTCCGCTGCTGGCGGTCGGCTCCGCCTCCGCCGCCACCTCCGCCGAGTGGGACACGGTCGCCCAGTGCGAGTCCGGCGGCAACTGGTCCATCAACACCGGCAACGGCTACTACGGCGGTCTGCAGTTCTCCGCCTCGACCTGGGCCGCGTACGGCGGCACGGCGTACGCCTCCACCGCCGACCAGGCCTCCAAGTCCGCGCAGATAGCCGTCGCCGAGAAGGTCCTCGCGGGCCAGGGCAAGGGTGCCTGGCCGACCTGCGGCGTGGGCCTGTCCGGCGCCGCCTACGACGGCGGCAGCAGCTCGGACACCGGCTCCGGTACGAGCGACAGCGGCTCCAGCGGCTCCGGCGAGGCCACTACCCGCTCCTCCGACCAGCAGGCCTCCCGTTCGCAGGAGCGGCCGGCCGCGAAGAAGACCGTCACCACCCCGACCGGCAAGAAGGTCGAGAAGGGCGACGGTGAGTACAAGGTCGTCACCGGCGACACCCTCAGTGAGATCGCCGAGGCGCACGACGTCAAGGGCGGCTGGGAGAAGCTCTTCCAGCTGAACAAGGACATCATCGACGACGCCGACTTCATCTACCCGGGCCAGCAGCTGCACCTCGGCTGACCCCGGTCACCGGCGGGCCGGAGCATCCCCCAGTTCTCGGCCGGCCCGAAGGTGAACCACAGGGCCCTCACATCCGTGCCCTCCATAGTGAAGGCCTCGTGAGGGTCACCCCCGTCCCCCACGGGCTCCCCGCTCCGGTGCGTGTTCCCCCGTACGCACCGGAGCGGGGCTTTTTGTTCCCTGGGGGAACAATGTTTACCCTCGCTTCCGTCCATGTTCCGTCCATGGGGTGGTCGGACGGCTGGCCGATGTCCCGGAGCCGGTTAGGCTCATCATCGCGGAGCCGCCGCGGCCCCGTACTCGCGAGGCCACGCAGCCCCGCGTACCCGCGTCACATCCCAGAAGGAGATGCTCGTGCCGTCCATCGACGTCGTCGTAGCCCGGGAAATCCTCGACTCGCGAGGCAACCCCACCGTCGAGGTCGAGGTCGGCCTCGACGACGGCAGCACCGGTCGTGCCGCCGTTCCGTCCGGCGCCTCCACCGGAGCCTTCGAGGCCATCGAACTGCGGGACGGTGACCCCAACCGCTACCTCGGCAAGGGTGTCGAGAAGGCCGTCCTCGCCGTCATCGAGCAGATCGGCCCGGAGCTCGTCGGCTACGACGCCACCGAGCAGCGCCTGATCGACCAGGCCATGTTCGACCTGGACGCCACCGACAACAAGGCCTCGCTCGGCGCCAACGCCATCCTCGGCGTCTCCCTCGCCGTCGCGCACGCCGCCTCCGAGGCCAGCGACCTCCCCCTCTTCCGCTACCTGGGCGGCCCGAACGCGCACCTGCTGCCCGTTCCGATGATGAACATCCTGAACGGCGGCTCGCACGCCGACTCCAACGTGGACATCCAGGAGTTCATGATCGCCCCCATCGGCGCGGAGTCCTTCTCCGAGGCCCTGCGCTGGGGCGCCGAGATCTACCACACCCTCAAGAAGGTGCTGAAGACCAAGGGCCTGTCCACCGGTCTCGGCGACGAGGGCGGCTTCGCCCCGAACCTGGAGTCCAACCGCGCCGCGCTCGACCTCATCATCGAGGCCATCAAGCAGGCCGGTTACGTCCCCGGCGAGCAGATCGGGCTCGCGCTCGACGTCGCCGCGTCCGAGTTCTACAAGGACGGCAAGTACGAGTTCGAGGGCAAGTCCCGCACGGCCGCCGAGATGACCGAGTACTACGAGGAGCTCGTCTCCGCGTACCCGCTCGTCTCCATCGAGGACCCGCTGTACGAGGACGACTGGGCCGGCTGGAAGACCATCACCGACAGGCTGGGCGACAAGGTCCAGATCGTCGGCGACGACCTCTTCGTCACCAACCCGGAGCGTCTGGCCCGCGGCATCGAGGAGGGTTCGGCCAACGCCCTGCTCGTCAAGGTCAACCAGATCGGCTCGCTGACCGAGACCCTGGACGCCGTCGAGCTGGCCCAGCGCAACGGCTTCAAGTGCATGATGTCCCACCGCTCCGGCGAGACCGAGGACGTCACCATCGCCGACCTCGCCGTCGCCGTGAACTGCGGCCAGATCAAGACCGGCGCCCCGGCCCGCTCGGACCGCGTCGCCAAGTACAACCAGCTCCTGCGCATCGAGGAGATCCTCGACGACGCGGCGGTGTACGCCGGTCGCTCGGCCTTCCCGCGCTTCAAGGGCTGAGCCTTTCCCGACGTCCGCTCTGCGGGCCACGGACACAGCAAGGGCTGAGCCTGACCCCAACCAGGGGTATGGCATAGCCAGTCGTACGTACGTCCCCGTACCCGGTCCCGTACCGTGTGCGGGGACGTACGCACGTGCGCAGGGGTACAGCAGGCGCAGACGCTCGGGAGGCGGGACATGTCCGTGAAGGACCGGGACCGGTTCTCCACCGCGACCAGGATCAAGCTGCTCGGCGAGCAGACGGCGGCCCGCGTCTATCGTTCCCAGACCAGGCGTCAGGCCCGCCGCTCTCGCCTGACCGGCCGGGCGGCCCTGCTCGCTCTGGTCCTCTGCTCGCTGATCGTGGCTCTTGCCTACCCGATAAGGCAGTACGTCTCCCAGCGCGCCGACATCGCCGACATGGAACGCGAACGCGACCAGGCCACCCGGCGGGTCGAGCAACTCCGCGACCTGAAGGCACGCTGGCAGGACGACGCGTACGCGGAGCAGCAGATCCGGCAGCGGCTGCACTATGTGATGCCGGGCGAGACCGGGTACATCGTCATCGACCCGGACGCGGCGAAGCAGTCGCGCGCCGACCTGGGCGCGGCCGACCGCCCCTGGTACGCGAACGTCTGGGACGGCGTGGACAAGGCCGACGCCGCCGAATAGTGAAGTGAACGGAACAGAGAAGACAGGTATGGACACGCCCCCGCCTCCCACCCCGCGCACCGAGCCGACCGACGCGGACGTCGAGGCCTTCCAGCAGCAACTGGGCCGCCCGCCGCGCGGGCTGCGCGCCATCGCGCACCGCTGTCCCTGCGGGCAGCCGGACGTCGTGGAGACGGCTCCGCGGCTGCCGGACGGCACGCCCTTCCCCACGACGTACTACCTGACGTGCCCGCGCGCCGCCTCGGCGATCGGCACGCTGGAGGCGAACGGCGTGATGAAGGAGATGACGGAACGCCTGTCGACGGACCCGGAACTGGCCGCCGCCTACCGGGCCGCGCACGACGACTACATCGCGCGCCGTGACGCGATCGAGGTCCTGGAGGGTTTCCCGAGCGCGGGGGGCATGCCGGACCGCGTGAAGTGCCTGCACGTCCTCGTGGGCCACTCGCTGGCCGCCGGCCCCGGGGTGAACCCGCTGGGCGACGAGGCGATCGCGATGCTGCCCGAGTGGTGGGCGAAGGGGCCCTGCGTGATGCGCTCGACGCCTCCGGAGGGGGAGGGCTGGGAGGTGGACGCGGGCGAGTCCGGCTACTTCGCGTTCAAGCGAGTGGAGCCCGAGGAGCCGGCGGACTCGGCGGAGTCCGGGGAGGGCGCCAGGTGACCCGCGTCGCCGCTGTCGACTGCGGTACGAACTCGATCCGCCTCCTCGTCGCCGACGCCGACCCGGAGACGGGCGAACTCGTCGACCTGGACCGGCGGATGACCATCGTCCGCCTCGGTCAGGGCGTCGACCGTACGGGGCGGCTGGCCCCCGAGGCGCTGGAGCGGACCTTCGCGGCCTGCCGTGAGTACGCCGCCGTCATCAAGGAGCACGGCGCCGAGCGGCTGCGCTTCGTGGCGACCTCCGCCTCCCGGGACGCGGAGAACCGGGACGAGTTCGTGCGCGGGGTGCTGGACATCCTGGGTGTCGAGCCCGAGGTGATCTCGGGTGAGCAGGAGGCCGAGTTCTCCTTCACCGGCGCCACCAGGGAGCTGGCGGGGCGCGACGACCTCGCCAAGCCCTACCTCGTCGTGGACATCGGCGGCGGCTCGACCGAGTTCGTGGTCGGGGACGACCATGTGCGCGGGGCACGGTCCGTGGACATCGGGTGCGTGCGGATGACCGAGCGGCACCTGGTGCGGGACGGGGCGGTCGTGGACCCGCCGGGGGACGAGCAGATCGCCGCCGTCCGGGCCGACATCGAGGCCGCGCTCGACCTGGCCGGCGAGACGGTTCCGCTGGGTGAGGCGCGCACGCTGGTGGGGCTCGCCGGGTCCGTCACGACGGTGTCGGCGATCGCCCAGAACCTGCCCGCGTACGACACCGAGGCCATCCACCACTCCCGGGTCTCCTACGACCGCGTCCGCGAGATCACCGAAACCCTTCTCCGGTCCACGCACGCCGAGCGTGCGGCGATTCCGTCCATGCACCCGGGGCGCGTCGACGTGATCGGTGCGGGGGCCCTCGTACTGCTCTCGATCATGGAGCGGATCGGGGCGACGGAGGTCGTGGTGAGTGAGCACGACATCCTTGACGGCATTGCCTGGTCGGTCGCTCAACCCTCGGCTGAGCAGGCCGGATAACGTATGAGCGCACTTGAGGGGCTGTTTACGGCTCCCCGATGACGCCCTCCCGGGAAACTTCGTGAAGTTCTTCACAAGGAATTCGGTCCTGTTGGGCGACGAACATGGTCCGGAGGGCCCTTTCGGTGGCTCACCTGGGGTGGGAGTGTGCTCGGGGGAGCGTTTCGGCGGTGTTTCCCGGGGGTGTGGCCGAGGGCTGGTCCAGTCACTCCGGCGGCCTGGAAGGGCAGTTCACGCGGCATTGACATCGGGGCGTACTGCCCGCTGGTTCCTCTCGCGGGGCATGGCCTCCGGCAAGCGGGCCGCGCAGTGTAGCAGAGGTGCCGCATAAGCTTGTGAAGGGGCGCACGAGCGACCCCCCTGGAGCGGGTGGATACTCGATGGCATGAGCACCACGGAGCGTCCCAGGATCCTCGTAGTAGGCGGTGGGTACGTAGGCCTGTACGCAGCTCGGCGCATTCTCAAGAAGATGCGCTACGGCGAGGCGACCGTCACGGTCGTCGACCCCCGGTCGTACATGACCTACCAGCCCTTCCTCCCCGAAACCGCCGCCGGCAGCATCTCGCCGCGCCACGTCGTCGTCCCGCTGCGACGTGTGCTGCCCAAGGCGGAAGTTCTCACCGGTCGGGTCACCAGCATCGACCAGGACCGCAAGGTCGCCTCGATCGCCCCCCTCGTGGGTGAGGCGTACGAGCTGCCTTTCGACTATCTCGTCATCGCCATGGGCGCGGTCTCCCGCACCTTCCCGATCCCCGGCCTCGCCGAACAGGGCATCGGTATGAAGGGCATCGAGGAGGCCATCGGCCTGCGGAACCACGTCCTGGAGCAGCTGGACAAGGCTGACTCCACGACCGACGAGGAGATCCGCCGCAAGGCGCTCACCTTCGTGTTCGTCGGCGGTGGCTTCGCGGGTGCGGAGACCATCGGCGAGGTCGAGGACATGGCGCGGGACGCGGCGAAGTACTACGCCAGCGTGTCCCGCGAGGACATGCGGTTCATTCTCGTCGACGCCGCCGACAAGATCCTTCCCGAGGTCGGCCCGAAGCTGGGCCAGTACGGCAAGGAGCACCTGGAGAGCCGCGGGGTCGAGATCTATCTTTCGACGTCGATGGACTCGTGCGTGGACGGCCACGTCGTTCTGAAGAACGGGCTGGAGGTCGACTCCAGCACGATCGTGTGGACCGCGGGCGTCAAGCCCAACCCGGTCCTCTCGCGGTTCGGGCTGCCGCTGGGTCCGCGCGGTCACGTGGACGCGCAGCCGACGCTCCAGGTCACGGGTACGGACTACATCTGGGCCGCGGGCGACAACGCCCAGGTGCCGGACGTGGCCGCCCGCAAGGCCGGCGTGGAGAACGCCTGGTGCCCGCCGAACGCGCAGCACGCGCTGCGGCAGGCGAAGGTGCTCGGCGACAACGTGGTCTCCGGTATGCGGGGCTTCCCGCAGAAGGAGTACGCGCACTCCAACAAGGGCGCTGTCGCGGGCCTCGGCCTGCACAAGGGCGTCGCGATGATCGTCATGGGCAAGATCAGGATCAAGCTCAAGGGCCGGCTGGCGTGGTACATGCACCGCGGCTACCACGGTCTGGCGATGCCGACGTGGAACCGGAAGATCCGGGTGTTCGCGGACTGGACGCTGGCGATGTTCCTGAAGCGTGAGGTTGTGGCGCTGGGGGCGCTGGAGACTCCTCGTGAGGAGTTCTACGAGGCTGCGAAGCCGGCGCCGGTCGCTGCCGCGAAGAAGGCGGAGGAGAAGACAGAGGCCAAGGCCTCCTGACCTCCTTGGCTTCCTTGGCCGCCGGTCACTGATCCACCCCCTGAAGGGGCTGCTCGCCATCCGTGGTGCGGGCGGCCCTTTGGGTTTCCGCCCCGGCCGCCTTCCTGCCCGTCCCGTCCCTGGGGGCTGCGCCCTCGGTGTGCCGGTCACGGCTCCGCCGTGGCGCCCTCACCCACGACGCCCAAGGCGGCACCTCGACCTTGGCCCGTTCCCGCCACGCCTCTGTCCGCGCCCTGGAGCGATACACCCGCCCCGACTCGCCGCGGTCGCCCGACACGTCGCAGAGCGCGACCCAGCCGCACGTCTCTGGACGTGACACCGCCTCGCTTGCGGCTGGTGACAGCGTTGACCCCGGCTGGGGAGGGCTATCGCTCAAGGATTTGATGCAACTGCTGCATCGTCCTCACGAAGGTCTTTACGGCGACGGCCGACCCTACGGCGATGCCCAGCACCACGGCGTTCTGGGGTTCCACAAGAAACTCCATCCCGATGCCAACGGTCACCCCGGCCGCCGCTCCGCCGAGTCCCGCGGAAGCAGCCGAGCCGATCATGATCACCAGCCACCGCAGAGGCAGACGGTTCTCGGCGGGGGTGTTTCCGTTCCCGCCAGGGTCGTCTGTGCTTACGCTCATGTTGTCGATCCTCTTCCTCGTGTCAGAACTGGAAGTCGGCGATATGAACGTCCCCCGACGTGGACGCCATCCTGACCATGACCGATGAGGAGATTCTCGGGTGTGCTGGCATCGGTGCAGTGAACTCGACGACGCCATGAGCGCTCACCGAGTCGGACGCGATGAGCGTGCACACTCACCAGACCCTGTCCGAGGATTCGTGGCTGCCCTGCTTCGGGTGCCGAACCGACGGCAGGTGGTGACTCAGTGATGTCTCACCGCGCTCGCTGAGGTCTGGTCCGGCCCCTTCCGCGATGCGTCGCGGAAGGGGCCGTTGCCGACCGCACGCAGGACGTTTACCTCAGGCTGGATAGTGCCGGACGGCGCTTGAGGGGTAGTCGTAACGGGTGCGTGGGTGGAAGAGGCGGCCTGGGCGGCGCAGGCCTCTGCAGTGGGTGCCGGGCGCGCTGGACGGGCCCCGGCCTGGGCTGAAGCCGCGTTGAAATTGAGCTTTGCTCAGTTGTGATCGGTATGGGGGACTGCGAGTCCGGCGCGTTGGTGTTTTCGTGGGTGTTGGACATTCCCGGTGATGTCGTAACGGAGGTGTGCGCCATGCCCGAAGCCGCGTCGCGGCTGCAGAGCTTCGCCGAACAGTTGCTGGGGGAACCGCTCCCGATGCGCATCCGCGCCTGGGACGGTTCGCAGGCCGGGCCGCCCGGCGCCCCCGCACTGGTCGTCCGTAATCGCCGCGCCCTGCGCCGGCTGCTGTGGAAACCCGGCGAACTGGGGCTCGCCCGGGCCTTCGTCGCCGGTGACCTGGACATCGAGGGGGACTTCTACGCCGCCCTCGATCTGCTGTCCGGGCCGCTCTGGGAGCGCGGGGAGGACGCCCGGACCCTCTCCGATGCGCTGCGCGAACCCGGGGTGCGGGCGGCGGTGCGCGGGCTGGTGATGATGGCCGGGCCCCCCGTCCCTCCCACTCCGCCCCGCGAAGAGGTCCCCCGCAGGCGCCGCCGCCTCCACACCAGGCGCACCGACAGACGCGCCGTCAGCCACCACTACGACGTCGGCAACGACTTCTACGAGCTCGTCCTCGGCCCGTCCATGGTGTACTCCTGCGCCTACTGGGAAAACCCTGACGGCACCACCACCCTTGAGGACGCCCAGCGCGACAAGCTCGAACTCGTCTGCCGCAAGCTCGCCCTGACGCCGGGCCGACGTCTCCTCGACGTCGGCTGCGGCTGGGGCTCACTCGCCATCCATGCCGCCCGCGAGCACGGCGTACACGTCGTCGGGGTCACCCTCTCGCAGGAGCAGGCCGTGTACGCCCGTAAGCGCGTCGCCGACCAGGGGCTCACGGACCGGGTCGAGATCCGCGTACAGGACTACCGGGATGTCACCGACGGGCCCTTCGACGCCGTCTCCTCCGTGGGGATGGCCGAGCATGTGGGGAGCGAGCAGTATCTGACGTACGCGCGTTATCTGTACGCCCTGCTCAAGCCGGGCGGCCGGCTCCTCAACCACCAGATCGCCCGCCGGCCGCACACGGACGAGTCCGCGTACAGCCTCGACGGGTTCATCGACGCGTACGTCTTTCCGGACGGCGAACTCGCGCCCGTCGGCACCACGGTCACCCAGCTCGAACGGGCCGGGTTCGAGGTGCGTGACGTCGAGTCGATCCGGGAGCACTACGCGCTGACCCTGCGTCAGTGGGTGGCTGGTCTGGAGGCCGGCTGGGCGCGGGCCCAGCAGCTCACCAGCCCGGGGCGCGCCCGTGTCTGGCGGCTGTACATGGCCGCCTCCGCCCTCGCCTTCGAGCACAACCGGATCGGCGTCAACCAGGTTCTCGCCGTGCGGACCGCCGGGTCGGGGAACTCCGGGCTGCCGTTGCGGTCCCGTACCTGGAACTGAGCACACGCACCGGGGCCCGCTCCACACACACCGGAAGCGGGCCCCAACTCTCCCTTCGCTACTCCGACTTGATCGCCGCCAGCATGTTCAGCCGGGCCGCGCGGCGGGCCGGCCACAGGGCCGCCAGGACGCCCACCGTGGCGGCGAGGAGCAGGAAGAGCGCCATCCTGGCCCAGGGCAGGACGAGTTCGTACGTCGACATGCTCGTGCCGATCAGCTCGCCGGCCGCCCAGCCGAAGAACACGCCAAGGCCGATGCCCAGGACGCCGCCGAAGAGGGAGATGACCAGGGACTCCAGGCGGACCATCCGCTTGATGCCCTTGCGGTCGAGGCCGATCGCGCGGAGCATGCCGATCTCCTGGGAGCGTTCGAACACCGACATGGCCAGGGTGTTGACGACCCCGAGGACCGCGACCAGGACCGCCATGGCGAGCAGGCCGTAGAGCATGTTCAGCATCAGCGTGAACATCTGCGCGATCTCGTTGGAGAGGTCCTTCTTGTCCTGGATCTTGATGGCCGGGTTGGCGCCCAGGGCCTTCTCCAGCCGGTCCTTCGTCGCGCTCGTCGCGCCGTCCGAGGTCTTCAGCATGACCTGCATGTCACCCGAGTCGACCGTGTCCGTCCGGTGCGGGGGCAGCTGGGTGTTGTCGACCAGGATGCCGCTCATCACCTCGTTTCCCTCGTACACGCCCGCCACCGTCAGCCGCTGCTTCCTGCCGTCCTCGTAGGCGACCGTGAAGGCCGAACCCGCCGTCCAGCCATGGAACCCGGCCGTCCTCTCGTCCACGACCACCTGGGTGCCGCCGACCTTGAACGTGCCGTCGTCGACCGGCAGTTCGGTCAGCCTGCCGATCGCCGCGCCGGTGACGCCGGTCAGGTACTCCGTGGTGCCGTCGACGAGCGCGGGGGCGTTGCGCAGAGCGCTGAGGGCGGTCACACCGGGCGTCCTGGCCAGTTTCTCGGCGACATCGGGGGAGAGATCGAGGCCGTTGGCCATCGAGACGATGTAGTCCGCCCTGATCGAGGACGCGGCCATCCTGTCGATCGACTTCTGCAGGCTGCCCGCCATCACCGTCATGCCGGTGATGAGAGTGAGCCCGATCATCAGCGCGGAGGCCGTGGCGGCCGTACGGCGGGGGTTGCGGACCGAGTTCTGGCGGGCCAGCTTCCCGGAGACGCCGAACACGCGCATGAACGGGCCGGCGGCGGCGATCAGCGGGCGGGAGAGCAGCGGGGTGAGGATGAAGACGCCGATGATGAGGAGTACCGCGCCGATGCCCATGGGGGCCTGACCGTCCGAGCCGCTCATCGTCGTGGCCGCCAGGACCACGGCGACGCCCGCGGCCGAGAAGAGCGCGCCCAGCGTGTTGCGCAGCACCAGCGACTTGGTGGTCGCCGTCGCGTGGACGCTGCTCATGGCGGCCACCGGCGGGATCTTCGCGGCCCGGCGGCCGGGCAGCCAGGCCGCCAGCATGGTGATGAGGACGCCGACCGTGAGGGCCGCGCCGACCGTGCCCGGAGTGACGACCAGCGGCCCGTCGGGCACGGTCGCGCCGAGCGTGCCGAGGAGCGCCTTCAGCCCCGCTCCGATTCCGATGCCGGCGACCAGCCCGGTCACCGCCGCCACCGCGCCGACCACGAACGCCTCGACCAGCACGGACCGTGTGATCTGCCGACGCGAGGCCCCGACCGCCCGCATCAGCGCCAGTTCCTTGGTGCGCTGGGCGACCAGCATGGTGAAGGTGTTGGCGATGATGAACGTACCGACGAACAGTGAGATGCCCGCGAAGACCAGCAGGCCCCGCTTCAGGCCGCTCATCGAGGAGGAGATGATCCTCGCCTGTTCGTCGGCGAGTCGGTCGCCTGTCGTGGTCTCGACGGCGTTCTGCGGCAGGGCCTTGTCCAGCGCCGCCTTGAGGGCGGCCTGGCTCGTCCCGGCCGCTGCCCTGACATCGATCTCGCCGTACGTGCCCGTCTTGCCGAACAGCTGCTGCGCGGTGGCCGTGTCGAAGAGGGCGAGGCTGCCGCCGGCCGTCACATTGCCGTCGTCCGTGGTGAAGATGCCGGAGACGGTGGGGGAGAGCACCGGGCCGTCCACCGACAGGCGCACGGTGTCGCCGACCTTGTAGCCGGTCCGCTCGGCGGTCTTCGCGTCGAGGGCGACCTGGCCCGCGCCCCGCGGCGCGGTGCCGTCCGTCAGCGGGTACCGGGCGTCCCTGTCGCCCCAGTAGTTCCCGCCCCGTGACTGGAACCCGCCGCCGACGAGCTTGCCGTCCTTGTCGGCGATGGCGGTGAAGCCGTCCACGACACCGATGGCGGAGGCGGCGCCCGGAACCCCCGCGCTCTCGTCGAGCAGGGCCTGCGTCAGCTCGTGCATCTCGCCGATCCTGCCGCCCGCATCGTCCCGGCTGCGCGGCTGGACGGCGACGTCGACATGGTCGAAGCCCTTGGCGGAGCTGTTCTGGAGGGCGTTGGAGAGGGTGTTGGTGAAGACCAGCGTCCCGGACACGAACGCCACGCCGAGCATCACGGCGAGCACGGTCATCAGAAGCCTGGCCTTGTGCGCGAGTACGTTGCGCAGGGCGGTACGGAGCATGGGGTGTCGTCTCAGTCGGTCGTCGTCGTGGTGAAGTGTGTTCTGGAGTAAGGGAGGTGAGCGGGCGTCAGCCCGTCTCCCGTACCCTGTGGCGGCGCACGGGTGGCGGTGCGTCAGCTGGTGCGGACCGTCTTGGTGTCGAGCCGCTTCATGCGGTCCAGGACGCCGTCCGCCGTCGGCCCGTACAGCTCGTCCACGATCCTGCCGTCCGCGAGGAAGACCACCCGGTCCGCGTATGCCGCCGCGACCGGGTCGTGGGTGACCATCACGACCGTCTGCCCCAGTTCCCGTACGGAGTTGCGCAGGAAGCCCAGTACCTCGGCGCCCGCGCGGGAGTCGAGGTTTCCGGTCGGCTCGTCGCCGAAGATGATGTCGGGGCGGGAGGCCAGCGCGCGGGCCACGGCGACGCGCTGCTGCTGGCCGCCGGAGAGCTGGGACGGGCGGTGGCCGAGACGGTCGGCGAGGCCGATCATCGAGATCACCGAGTCCAGCCACTGCTTGTCCGGTTTGCGGCCGGCGATGTCCATCGGGAGGGTGATGTTCTCCAGGGCGGTCAGCGTCGGCAGCAGGTTGAACGCCTGGAAGATGAAGCCGATCTTGTCCCGGCGGAGCTTGGTGAGCTGCTTGTCCTTGAGGGAGCCCAGCTCGGTGTCGCCGATGCGCACGGAGCCGGACGAGAAGGAGTCCAGGCCCGCCACGCAGTGCATCAGCGTGGACTTGCCGGAGCCGGACGGGCCCATGATCGCGGTGAACTCGGCCTGCTGGAAGTCGACGGAGACCCGGTCGAGGGCGACGACCTGCGTCTCGCCCTGTCCGTAGACCTTGGACAGTTCCGTGGCGCGGGCGGCCACCGCGGTGGTGGTCCGGTCGGCGAGGGGAGTGGTGGTCACGGGAGGGGCTCCTGTCGGGACGGCGGCACGGCGATTGGGTCGGGCGATGGGCCAGCCGGTGGGCCCGGGGTGTGACGGGTTCGAGTTGTGAAGCTCGTGAACCATCGTCATGGCCGAACGGCGCCGTGTAGTCAGCCGCTGTTCCGGTTCCGAAGGCAGACTCCGGACGGACCCGCGGGGCCTGTGTCATACCTGGGGATGACGGCCGTCCCCCAGGACCTGCCGCACGGGCTACGGCAAGAACAGGTGGAGCCCCCTTGTTCGGACGGTGAAATTCCGTCATTCCGCATGCGCGCCGGGCAGCCTCGCGAAAGGCTACTGGCAAGTGCGGATGGCTGGTTCCAGGTGCTGATGCACCCTCAGACGTCAATAAAATAAGACAACATCGGTGCCCTCGGCCGCAGTTCGGGCGGAGCGCCCCGATAGGCTCGGAACCTCGATGCGGAGCCCAGGGCCTGCCCGGATGGTGGAATGCAGACACGGCGAGCTTAAACCTCGCTGCCCCTTCGCGGGCGTGCCGGTTCAAGTCCGGCTCCGGGCACTTCCGACTGCCGTATGCCGGATTTGTCGGTGCTTCTTCCATTGAAGACTTCACCGATGGCTTCTGAGGTTTCGGCGGCTTCGGTGACTTCCGCGTGGAACCGTTGACAGCGGTCGTGTGTGGTCGGACACTCGTTCCGTATCGTGAAGAAAGTTTCACCATGCGAACACCGTGAACGCCCCGCGCGAAGGGAACGACCGATGCGTACCACCGTCGGCATCATCGGAGCAGGCCCCGCCGGGCTCCTGCTCGCCCGGCTGCTCCACAACGCCGGTATCGACTCGGTCGTCCTGGAGAGCCGGGACCGGGAGTACGTGGAGCGGCGGCAGCGCGCCGGGATCCTGGAGCAGGGGACCGTCGACGTCCTGCGCGCGGCCGGGGCGGGCGCGCGCATGGACCGGGAGGGCCTGCGTCACGACGGCATCGAGCTGCGCTACGACAGGAAGCGCCACCGCGTTGACTTCCCCGCCCTCACCGGTGGCCGGTCCGTGATGGTGTACGCGCAGACCGAGGTCTGCAAGGACCTCATCGCCCTCCAGCTGACGGAGGGCGGCCCGCTGCTCTTCGAGGCGGAGGCGCTCGCCGTCGAGAGCGCCGACAGCGGCAGCCCGCGGGTGCGGTTCCGGCACGAGGGACGTGAGGACGTACTGGAGTGCGAGTACGTCGTCGGGTGCGACGGTTTCTGGGGGGTGGCCCGTACGGCGATCCCCGCCGAGCTCACCCGGGTCTTCGAACGGTCGTACCCCTTCGGCTGGCTCGGCATCCTCGCCGACGTACCGCCCTCGCACGACGAGCTGGTCTACGCCCGCCACGACCGCGGCTTCGCCCTTCTCTCCATGCGTTCCCCGTCCGTCTCCCGCCTCTACCTCCAGGTGCCGGACGGCACCGACGCCGAGGAGTGGGGCGACGAGGAGATCTGGGACGAGCTGGAGCGGCGCTTCGAGACCGCCGACGGCTGGAAGCTCGACCGGGGGCCCATCACCCAGAAGTCCGTGACACCGATGCGCAGCTACGTCCACGAGCCGATGCGGTACGGGCGGCTGTTCCTGGCCGGTGACGCCGCGCACATCGTGCCGCCCACCGGCGCCAAGGGGCTCAATCTCGCTGTCGGGGACGTCGTGACCTTCGCGCGCGCACTGACGCACGAGAAGGAGACGGGGTCGGCGGAGCTCCTCGACGCCTACTCCGAGACCTGTCTGCGCCGGGTCTGGCAGGCCGAGAGGTTCTCGTACGACATGACGACCCTCCTGCACCGGACCCCGGACGCCGCTCCCTTCGAGGACCGGCTGCAGCTGGCCCGGCTGGAGCGGATCGCCGGCGCCCGTTCGGCGGAGACCGACCTCGCCGAGGGGTACACGGGTTTCCCCCTGGACTGACGGGACACCCGGCGCGGTGGCCGACCGGCGGGGCCGTTGGTCCTCTTGATCAGGGGAGGGTCTCGGGTCTGTACCGGGTTGGTCATGGTCCTGGGCCTCCGTGGCCGGGAGTCAGGCGGGCGCGTAGCGTGTTCGCGACAGGGCAGGGGAAAGATCCTCCCCAAGCACTAGGGTCAATCCTTTGCCCACCTATTACTCTTGAGCCAAGGCCACGCAGGGTGGCCATGGAGGAGTGAAATGAGGAGCAGCAACCCGGTCTTCTCGCGACGGGGGTTCAGCCGCGACAACGGCTACGCGGGCTTCAACACCGCGCCGCAGGCCGGGGGCGCCGCTGTCGGCACGCAGTCGGGCAACCCCTATGCGGACCAGCAGGCCCAGCAGGGCGGCAACCCGTACGCGACCAACCCCTACGCCCAGCAGGACCTTCAGCACGGCGCACCGCCGCAGGCCCCGGTAACCACCGGCCGGATGACGATCGACGACGTCGTCATGCGGACCGCCACCACACTTGGTGTGCTGGTCGTCACGGCGGCGCTCGCCTGGGCGCTGCTGCCGGTCGACGACGCGAACATCGGCCGGTCCTACGGCATCGCCATCGGCGCCGGTCTGGTCGCGATGGTGCTGGCCCTCGTTCAGGCCTTCAAGCGCAAGGCCTCGCCCGCGCTGATCCTGACGTACGCCGCGCTCGAGGGTGTCTTCCTCGGCGTCATCTCCAGCGTCGTCGACAACCGCATCGCGAGCGGTGCGGCCATGCAGGCCGTGATCGGCACGCTGGCGGTCTTCACCGCCGTACTCGTGGCGTACAAGGCGGGCTGGATCCGCGTCAACCGCCGCTTCTACGGCTTCGTGATGGCGGCGGCGCTCGGTTTCATCCTGCTGATGGCCGTGAACCTGCTGTTCGCGGTGTTCGGCGGCGGTGACGGCCTCGGCTTCCGCAGCGGCCCCCTCGGCATCATCTTCGGTGTCATCGGCATCCTGCTCGGTGCGTGCTTCCTCGCCCTCGACTTCAAGCAGGTCGAGGACGGCATCGCCTACGGGGCGCCGCGCGAGGAGGCCTGGCTCGCGGCCTTCGGCCTCACGATGACGCTGGTCTGGATCTACCTGGAGTTCCTGCGGCTGATCGCCATCCTTCAGGGTGACGACTAGTACGACGGCCAGGCACAGGCAGGCAGTAAGTAAGGCAGCAAGGCAGTAGAAGGGCCCCGGGGTCGCTCCCGGGGTCCTTCGCCGTTCGTGCTGTGCGCGCCTCGGTCTCTCTCAGAGGAACTTGCGCGCGGCCCTCCTCAGGTCGTACTCGTGAATGATCGCCTTGGCGTGGCCGTACGCGAGATTGTGCTCGTGCCGGAGCCAACTGACCTTCTCCTCGAAACGGAAGAGGGAGGGGCCATCGTCGACGGTGCGCAACCAGTCGGCGACTTCACGACCGGTGCAGTGGGGGATGCGGGCGAGCAAGTTGCGGTGGGTCTCCTCGGAGAGGACGTGGGACATCGGCGCCTCCGGACGCAAAAGGGATGTAAGCCGGTCCTTCACGCCACCGTGCCTGAGGGTTGGGTTGTTGGCAACAGTCCAGGTACGACGGTTACTCTCACGGCGTGCTGGATACCTCGCCTTTGACACTCGCAGTGGATCACTTTGCCGACCGCTTGCGGGCGGCGCCGCAGAGCCGGCTGCAGAGGGGGGCGGCGGCGGAGGCGTTGGGGCTGGCCAGGGAACTGGCACGGCGTGCCCAGCTTCTGGAAGCGCCGGGGGGTGAGCCCCGGGTGATGCCGGATGCGGGGATGTTCGCCGCGGCGGATCAGGTGACTGTGGCCGCGCACGATCTCGCGTTGGTGCTGCGTGGTGAGGGGGAGTTGGCCTCGGTGCTGGCGTTGGTTGCGGAGGCTCAGCAGCGGGCGGGTGTGTAGCGGGGTTCGTTGTTGCGTGCGGGTGCGGGTGCGGGTGCGGGTGCGGGTGCGGGTGCGGGTGCGGGTGCGGG